>NZ_JAIUKC010000163.1:0-17419 GCF_020177435.1 Saccharopolyspora sp. 7B
CCCCCCGCCGCGGCGCCCCCCCGCCGCCCCCCCCCCCCCCCCCCCCCCCCCCCCCCCCCCCCCCCCCCCCCCCCCCCCCCCCCCCCCCCCCCCCCCCCCGCCCGGGTGCTGCTCGCGGAGGGTGAGGGGCCGTTGCGGTCCGGCGACGCGATCGAGGGGCCGGCCGACGGTGTCCGACGACCGAGCGTCATGAGTTCGGGTGCTGTTCACCTGCACGTCCAGGGGACCTCGCCTGATCGGCATAGCGTCCAGGTGTTCCTGACTGACACCTGGAGGTCCGTGTGTCCACCCGACCGGACGGCGGGCGGGTCGTCCCGCTGCCACTGCTGTCGAACCACTCCGCCCGCCGGGCATCGGCCACCTGCAAGTACCGCTGCGGCAACGCCTGCGCGCACGAGGCGCCGAACACCTCCGGCAACGGCTACTTCGGCGACGTCGTCGCGAGCGTCCTGAGCCGTCGCGGCGCGCTGAAGGCGGGGGGCGTGCTGGCGCTGGCGGTCGGCGGGGCCTCCGCCCTGTCCGGCACCGCCGCGGCCACCGCCCCGCGTCCCGCCGGTCGTCCCGTGCCGGGCACCGACTTCGCGCCGGTCGCGCCGAACCAGGAGGACCGGCTCACCGTCCCCGAGGGCTACGCGCAGGGCATCGTGATCCGCTGGGGCGATCCGCTCGTCGACGGCGCCCCCGAGTTCGACTTCCACCACCAGTCGGCGGCGGCGCAGGAGAAGCAGTTCGGCTACAACAACGACTTCGCCGGGTTCGTCCCGCTCGACGCGGCAGGCAGGCGCGGGCTGCTCGTGGTCAACCACGAGTACACCACCGAGTCGCACATGTTCCCGGACTACGACGAGGACAACCCCACCGAGGAGCAGGTCCGCATCGCCTGGGCCGCGCACGGCCTGTCCGTCGTGGAGGTCGCGAAGGAACGCGGCAAGGGCCTCGTCGCGCGGCGCGGCGAGCGCAACCGGCGGATCACGCTGAACACCGAGTTCGAGGTGCGCGGACCCGCCGCGGGCAGCGACTTCCTCAAGACCTCCGCCGACCCGACCGGCACCCGCGTGTTCGGCACCCAGAACAACTGCGCGGGCGGCGTCACCCCGTGGGGCACGATCCTGTCCGGCGAGGAGAACTTCCACCAGTACTTCGGGCACTCCGAGCTGATCACCGAGCCGGTCGCGGCCGAGCGCTACCGGCGCTACGTCATCGGCACCGGCGAGACCGACCGCAAGTGGGAGCGCTTCGACCGCCGCTGGGACGTCTCGCAGGAGCCGAACGAGCCGAACCGCTTCGGCTGGGTCGTCGAGATCGACCCGAACGATCCGACGTCCACCCCGGTCAAGCACACCGCGCTGGGCCGGTTCAAGCACGAGGGCGCCACCATCCAGATCGCCGACGACGGCCGGGTGGTCGCCTACTCCGGTGACGACGAGCGCTTCGAGTACATCTACAAGTTCGTCTCGAACGGCCGGTACAAGCCGGGCCGCAGCGCGCACGCGCGGCGGCACAACTCGGCGCTGCTCGACGACGGCACCCTCTACGTGGCCCGCTTCCACGGCAACAGCCCCGCCGAGGAGATCGACGGTTCGGGCGCGCTGCCCGCCGACGGGCACTTCGACGGCACCGGCGAGTGGTTGAAGCTGGTCAGCGGGAACGAGTCCTTCGTGCCCGGCTTCAGCGCCGAAGAGGTCTACGTGTTCACCCGGCTCGCCGCCGACGCGCTCGGCGCGACGAAGATGGACCGGCCCGAGGACATCGAGCCGAACCCGGTGAACGGCCGCGTCTACTGCGCGCTGACGAACAACAGCAACCGCGGCTCCGCGGACAACGCCCCGGTCGACGAGGCCAACCCCCGGGTCGGCAACAAGCACGGGCACGTCCTGGAGTTCGCCGACGACACCGCGGGCACCCGGTTCCGCTGGAACCTGCTGCTGGTGTGCGGCGACCCGAACGACCCGGGCACCTACTTCGGCGGCTTCGACAAGTCCCAGGTCAGCCCGATCTCCTGCCCGGACAACGTCACCTTCGACCGGTTCGGGAATCTGTGGATCACCACCGACGGCAACGAGCTCGGCTCGAACGACGGGCTGTTCGCGGTGCCGGTGGACGGACCGGAACGCGGCAAGGTGAAGCAGTTCCTGACCGTGCCGGTGGGCGCGGAGACCTGCGGTCCGGTGGTCCTCGACGACCTGGTCACGGTCAACGTGCAGCACCCGGGCGAGGACGCCGAGGACGCCCAGCACCCCACGTCGCACTGGCCGGACGGCGGCGACTCGCAGCCGCGGCCCTCGGTGGCCGTGGTGTGGCGGGAGGGCGGTGGTGAGATCGGCCGGCGCTGATCTCACCTGCGAGCGCGGGGGCCTTCCGAACACGGGAGGCCCTCGTTGCGCTCGCCGGTGACCGGGCCGGACCGGGGAACGCCCGATCACCAGGCGCGGAAGGATCCCGGCGCGCACGTCCCACGGGAAACCCCGGAGCACCCGAACGCGGGCGTCGCGCTCCGCGGGTGCACCAACGCCCCGCGCGGTGCCGGCCCACCGGAAGGCCCCGGAGCACCTGCCCGACCGCGGGCGGAGGCGTCCGGCCCGGTGGGGCGCCCGGCGCACCGTGCGCGCGCGTGCGACGGATACGATTCAGACCATGTCTGAACGTCCGATCGCCCTGGTCACGGGTGCTTCCCGCGGCATCGGGGCCGCCACCGCCCGCGCCCTGTCCGAGACCCACGACGTGCTGCTCGGCGGCCGGGACGGCGAAGCGCTGCGGGAGCTGGCGGCGGAGATCGACGGCGCCCGCCCGTGGCCGGTGGAGCTGACCGATCCGGACGCGGTGGCGGCGGCGGTGCGGGACGTGAACCGGCTTGACGTGCTGGTGCACAGCGCGGGGCTGGTGGAACTCGGCGCGGTCTCGGACGTGTCGGTCGACTCGTGGCGGCGGACCTTCGAGCTGAACCTGTTCGCGGTCACCGAGCTCACCCGGCTGCTGCTGCCCGAGCTGCGCGCGGCCTCCGGGCACGTGGTGCTGATCAATTCGGGTTCGGGCTTGAACGCGAAGCCGAACTGGGGTTCCTACGCGGCGAGCAAGTTCGCGCTGCGCGCGTTCGCCGACGTGCTGCGCGCCGAGGAGGCCGCGAACGGCGTCCGGGTGACCTCGGTCTTCCCGGGCCGGGTCGACACGGACATGCAGCGCGGCGTGGTCGCGGCCGAGGGCGGCGAGTACCGGCCGGAGCGCTTCCTGACCCCGGAGTCGGTCGCGGGGCCGGTCTGCACCGCGGTGCGCGCCACCGCCGACGCCCACCTCACCGAGCTGGTCGTCCGCCCCTCCTGACGTCGCCGGGCCGCGGCCGCTGCGGGCGGCCGTCCGCGCACCGGGTCGCCGCCGGGGAGTCGGCAGGCCGGCGCCCGCCCCGGATTAGCGTGCTCGGGTGACCGTGCTTCGTTCGATCGTGCTGTTCGCCCTCGCCGCCGTCGCCGAGATCGGTGGTGCCTGGCTGGTCTGGCAGGGGGTGCGCGAGCACAAGGGCCTGTTGTGGATGGGCGCCGGCGTGCTCGCGCTGGGCGCCTACGGGTTCGTCGCCACCTTGCAGCCGGACGCGAACTTCGGCCGGATCCTCGCCGCGTACGGCGGGGTCTTCGTGGCGGGCTCGCTGGCGTGGGGCGTGCTGCTGGACGGGTTCCGGCCGGACCGCTGGGACCTGGCGGGCGCGGCCCTGTGCCTGGTCGGCGTCGCCGTGATCATGTACGCGCCGCGCGGCTGAGCCGGGCCCGGACGCGAGAACGGGAGGGAGCACGCGGGCTTCCCTCCCGTCCCCGGTCGATCGGTGCCGCTACTGGACGGCGATCGTCGCGTGCCGGTCCTGCTCGGTACCGCCTTCCGCGGTGCCCTTGCCGACGACTTCGAGGCGTTCCTTCGGGACGCCGGCCTCGGTGAACGCGTCCGCGACGGCCTGCGCCCGCTGCTGGGACAGCTCCTGGTCCTTCGGCGACGGGTTGCCGGTGTCGGCGACGTAGCCGGTGATGGTGAACTTCAGCTCCTGCGGCGCGGACTTCGCCAGTTCGGCGGCCTTCTTCGCGGTCTGCTCGCCCTGCTCGGTGAGGTCCGCGCTGTCGGCCTCGAAGGTGATCGGGCTCTGTTCGAGGGCCTGGTCGATCTGCTGCTGCAGGGCCGTCTTGGCGGCCGCCGGGTCCGGGCTCGGCGGCGGCGCCGGGGTCTGCTCCTGCTGCTGCGCGGGCGGCGCCGGTGGCACCTCGCCCTCCTGGCCGCCCTGGCCCTGGTCGTCGCCGCCGCCGGAGCAGCCTGCGAGGAGTGCGACGAGCGCGGCCGCCGCCACGCCGTAGGGGGCTGTTCTTCGATCCATGCCGACCTCCGCGAATCGGGCTCGCCGGGCGCGGCGCGCGTGGGGCGCCCGGAGCGTGGGTCCCTCCATTGGATGTCGAGGTGGAGGTCCGGGCAGGTCGGGTTTCGGGCTCCCACGCGATCGTGTGAAGCCGTCCGGGTTGCGCGATCGGCCGCGCGTGGGGGCGAGATGCCCGGTTCGGCGCATGTCACAGGGCCTTCCCGGTGGTTTCCGGCCCACCCGCTCGACAGAAGTTACTGCGGGGTAATACTCTGGGGTTACCGACGAGTAAGGCCATGTCCGGAGAGCGGGGCCGGCTCGGATCATCAGTGCGGAGAGGGAGCCTGCGAAATGGGCCACTACAAGAGCAACGTCCGCGATCTCGAATTCAACCTGTTCGAGCTCTTCAAGGTGCAGGACCGGCTCGGCACCGGGGCGTTCGAGCAGTCCGACGAGGACACCGTGCGCGGTGTGCTCAGCGAGCTCAACGCGCTCGCCACCGGGCCGCTCGCCGAGTCGTTCGCGGACGGCGACCGCACCCCGGCGAAGTTCGACCCGAAGACCCACTCGGTCACGCTGCCGGAGTCGTTCAAGAAGTCCTACCAGCAGGTCATGGACGGCGAGTGGTGGCGGCTCGGGCTCTCCGACGAGCTCGGCGGCTACGGCATCCCGCCGACCGTGCAGTGGGCCACCTCCGAGCTGATCCTCGGCGCCAACCCGGCCGTGTACATGTACATGGCGGGTCCGCAGTTCGCCGGGATCGTGCACAAGAACGGCACCGAGGAGCAGCGCGCCTGGGCCGACCTGATGATCCAGCGCGGCTGGGGCGCCACCATGGTGCTGACCGAGCCGGACGCGGGCTCCGACGTCGGCTCCGGGCGCACCAAGGCCGTCAAGCAGGCCGACGGCAGCTGGCACCTCGACGGCGTGAAGCGGTTCATCACCTCCGCCGACCAGGACATGACCGAGAACATCATGCACCTGGTGCTGGCCCGCCCCGAGGGCGACGGCGTGGAGAGCAAACCCGGCACCAAGGGCCTGAGCCTGTTCCTGGTGCCCAAGTTCCACTTCGACGGCACCACCGGCGAGCCGGGTGAGCGCAACGGCGCCTTCGTCACCAACGTCGAGCACAAGATGGGACTGAACGCCTCCGCCACCTGCGAGCTGACCTTCGGCCAGCACGGCACGCCCGCGCAGGGCTGGCTGCTCGGCGAGGTGCACGACGGCATCGCGCAGATGTTCCAGGTCATCGAGTACGCCCGGATGATGGTCGGCACCAAGGCCATCGCCACGCTGTCCACCGGCTACCTCAACGCGCTGGAGTACGCCAAGGAGCGCGTGCAGGGCGCCGACCTCACCAAGGCCACCGACAAGACCGCCCCGCGCGTGGCGATCACGAACCACCCCGACGTGCGTCGCATCCTGCTGCTGCAGAAGGCGTACGCGGAGGGCCTGCGCGCGGTGTACCTCTACACCGCGACGTACCAGGACCAGATCGCGCAGGGCAAGGCGAGCGGCGCGGACGTGTCGCTGGCCGAGCAGGTCAACGACCTGCTGCTGCCGATCGTGAAGGGCGTCGGCTCGGAGCGGGCGTACGAGAACCTGACGCTGTCGCTGCAGACCCTCGGCGGCTCCGGCTACCTGCAGGACTACCCGATCGAGCAGTACATCCGGGACGCCAAGATCGACAGCCTGTACGAGGGCACCACGGCGATCCAGGCGCAGGACTTCTTCTTCCGCAAGATCGTCCGCAACAACGGCGCAGCGCTGGGCCACCTCGCAGCCGAGGTGCAGAAGTCGCTGGAGGCCGAGGGTGCGGACGACCGGCTCAAGGAGGAGCGGGCGCTGCTCGCGAAGGCGCTGGACGACGTGCAGGGCACCCTCGGCGCCGTCTTCGGCTTCCTGACCTCCGCGCAGGAGGACGTGACCAACATCTACAAGGTCGGCCAGCACGCCGTGACCGTGCTGATGAGCATGGGCGACCTGCTCATCGGCTGGCTGCTGCTGCGCCAGGCCGAGATCGCGCTGGCGGCGCTGGACGCGGGCGCCTCGGCGAAGGACCAGCCCTTCTACCAGGGCAAGGTCGCGGTGGCCCGGTTCTTCGCGAAGAACGTGCTGCCGGAGCTGACCGGCCGCCGCAAGATCGTGGAGAACGCGGACAACTCCATCATGGAGCTGGACGAGTCGGCGTTCTGATCCGGCGCGAGACCGGCGTGGGCGTCCCCTCGGTGGCGGGGGCGCCCACGCCCGTTTTCGCGGTCAGGTCCCGCCCGGCCGGGCGCCACCCCGGTCAGACCCGGACCAGCGCCTTGAGCGCCTTCCGGTCGGCCATCGCCCGGTACGCGTCCGGCACCCCGTCCAGGTCGGTGACGTGGTCGAACACCCGGCCCGGCCGGACCGCGCCGGAGAGCACGTCCGGCATCAGCTCCTCGACGTAGGACCGCGCCGGGCAGACGCCGCCGCCGATCCGCACGTTGCGCATGAACAGCTCCCGCAGGTCCACGCCGCCGCCCTCCTGCGGGACGCCGACGTAGCCGATCGCGCCGCCGTCGCGGACCAGGCGGGTCGCGGTCGCCATCGACTCGGCGGTGCCCACGCACTCCAGCACCGAGCGCACGCCTTCGCCGCCGGTCAGCTCCCGCACGCGCCGCACCCCGGCGTCGCCGCGCTCCGCCACCACGTCCGTCGCTCCGAACTCGCGGGCCAGCTCGGTGCGGTCCGGGTGCCTGCCCATGATGATCAGGCGTTCGGCGCCGAGCCGGGCGGCGGCCAGCACCCCGCACAGGCCGACGGCACCGTCACCGACCACGGCCACCGAACCGCCCCGCCGCACCTCGGCGGACACCGCGGCGTGGTGCCCGGTCGGGAACACGTCGGCCAAGGTGAGCAGCGAGGGCAGCAGCGGATCGTCCTGCTCCACCGGCAACCGCACCAGCGTCCCGTCCGCGTGCGGCACCCGCACCGCCTCGCCCTGCGCGCCGTCCTCGCCGGGCGAGCCGTACACCCCGCCGGACGGGCAGGACGTCTGCAACCCCTCCCGGCAGAACCGGCAGGTGCCGTCGGAGAAGGTGAACGGCGAGACCACCAGGTCACCCGGCCCCACCGACCGCACCGCGGACCCGGCCTCCTCGACCACGCCCAGGAACTCGTGGCCGATCCGCTGCCCGGCCTCGTCGCGCTCCATGCTCTTGTACGGCCACAGGTCGCTACCGCACACGCAGGTCAGCACCACCCGCACGACCGCGTCCGCCGGTTCCCGCAGGGCCGCGTCGGGCACCTCCTCCACTCGCACGTCGCCGGCTCCGCGGATCACGGTGGCTCGCATCGCTGGCTCCCTCGGTCGGGTTCGTCGTCCCCCACCGGGTGCCCGGGTGCGGCGCGGCCGATGCCTCGGAACGCGGACGAGGCCCCTCCCGGAACCGGGAAGGGCCTCGTCGGCGGTGCGGGTCAGGGCGCCGGTGGCGCGCCGCAGTGGATGATCGGCTGCGGGTTGTAGACCGTCTTGGTCGGCTTCTCCTTCTTGACCTTCCCGGTCTTCACGTCGGTCAACGTGCGGGTGTCGGTGACGGTGAAGCCGCCGTTGCCCTTGCTGGGGCTGCACGGCTCGCCCGGCGGCACGACCTTCTCGTGCGGGGGCTTCTCGTTGGTGCGCGGACCGGTCTCGGAACCCACGTCGTACTGCTTGGTGCCCCAGAACTTCACCGTGATCGACGACGGCGTCCACTCCGTGGTGATCATGATTCCGCTGGCGAGCGTGTTCTTGAACTTCACGTCGATGACGCTGCTGCCGTCCGGGTTCTGGAACACCGTGGCCTCGCGGCCCGCCGGGTAGCGGCTGATGTAGTAGCTGTGCTCCTTGTGCTCCACGTCCTGCACGCCCGCGAAGTACGAGGCGTTGAACAGGGTGGTCGCGAACTGCGAGATGCCGCCGCCGACCGCCTTCGCCGGGCGGCCGTCCTCGATGATCCCGGACTCCACGTAGCCCTGCGCGGTGCCGCGCGGGCCGGTGTGGCCGTTGAGGCTGAACGTCTCGCCCGGCTTGATCACCGCTCCGTTGACCTGCTCGGCGGTGCGCCGGATGTTCACCCCGGACGCCGCTTCGAAGCCGCCGGTCTGGTACTCGCTGATGACTTCCTTGATGCCGAGGCCGTTGGCCTGGTCGGTGCTGAACGCGGGCGGCTGCTGCTCGTAGACGGCCTGCACCGTGCGGTCCTGCTTCTTGCGGGCCACGTCCAGGAGCTTCTCGAAGCTCTTCTCCCAGTTGACCCCGCGGCCCTCCAAGGAGGGGTGCACCACGGGACGGCCGCCTTCGAGGACCACCTCGGCGTCCTTCGCCGGCTTCATCGTGTCGAGCAGCTGCGGCTCGACCCCGCCGATCACCGTCGGCAGGTCGAGGTGCGAGCGGAGCCCGCCCTTGCCGTCCGGTTCGAAGCGCAGCGCGGCGGCCACGGTCTCCGGGGCGAGCGCGGCGTCGTGGCCCTCGCCCTTGATCGCGATCGGACCGGACACCGCGGGCTGGGCCACGTTCCGCAGCGCCTGGTGCACGCCGTCGGAGGTGGTGCTCACCGCCTGCTCGGTGAACGGGACCTGGACGGCGCCGCCCTTCGCCCAGTCCGCCATGACCTGGTCGGCGGCCACCTGCACGTCCACCGAACGGCCGGTGACGGGTTCGACCGCGACCGGGGTGGCGCCCTCGAACTTGATGGTGCCCTCGGAGGCCGGTCGCTCCAGGCGCGGCTTCACCTGCTCCAGCGCGGCCACGACCTGCTGCTCGTCGCCGTGGCTGACCGGGGAGATCTCGCGGTTGGTGAACAGCGAGGCGATCCGGGTGAACGGGTTCAGCGGCTGCGAACCGGCCTGCTCGATGGTGGCCGGCCAGTCCATCGTCAGCCCGGACTGCTCCGGGGAGATGGTGGCGGTGGAGTCCCCGGCCTGCAGCTGCACCGGCTGCTGCAGGTTCGGGCCGAGCTCCTCGCGCAGCTTGCGCTCCGCCGCGGCCGGGGTGAGGCCGCCGACGTGCACGGCGGCGACGGTGGTGCCGCGCGGCACGGTGCCGCTGCTGAACGTCAGGTCGCCCACGTAGAGCAGCAGCAGGACGCCGGCGGCGATCCCGGCCACGATGCCGCCGCGGATCAGCTTGCGGCGGTCCTTGGGGCCGCTCTGCTCCGGCGGGTCCTCGGCCCCCCCCCCGCCGATGCCGCCGGCGAACCCGGCCGCCGACGGCGAGTTCGCGTCGGCGGGGACCTTCGGGATGTTCTGGGTGCGCTCGGAATCGACCTCGGGGTACGAGATCTGCTGGGTGGGCGGCGGGGCGGCGAACGAACCGCCCGAGGTCTGGACCGTCGGTTCCTGGCCGCTCACCGCGGGGTGCACCGCGGTCGACTCGGACGAGCCGAGGAAACCGGGGGCGCCGAGGAAGTCCGTGGGCGAGGCGTAGGTGCCGCCGCTCTCGGCGGGGACCGTGGGGATGGTCTGGGTGCGCTCGGCGTCGTCCTCCGGCGGTTCCTGCCCGAGGCGCTGCGTGTCGTCGGCGCCGGACTGCTGCGAGAGCGGGCGGGTGCCGCGCTCGGCCGGGGCGGCGGATTCCGCCGGGGTTCCGGAGGGTGCCTGCTCCGCAGCCGAGCCCGTCGCGCCCGCCGACGCGGACTGCGCCGTCGCGGATCCGGTCGACGCGGACCCGGCCGATGCCGATCCCGTCGATGCGGATCCGGCCGCGGCGAGCTGCTCCGCGGAGATCTGCGTGGTCCGCTCCGCCGCCGATTCCTCCGGCACGCCGGTGGGGGCCGGGGTGCTCGGCCGCGTGGCGTCCGCGGCGGAGCCGCCCGATGCGCCGGGCCGCTCCGCCCGGCCGGCCGGGTCGTCGCCCGCCGGTTTCCGGTTCGGATCGTCCCCGGATGAGACGTCGTAGTTTTCCGGCACCGCTTCCCCTTCATCGGTCTGGTCGTGCGGTGGGGTACATCAGCGAACAGGCGCCGGGGCGGTCCGTCAAGGACGCCGTGCCCGCCTCACCCCGACAGCGGCGGCACCTGGGAGGGGTGCCGGTCGCGGCTCGCGGTGGATCAGTGGCTCACAGGTACAGGCCGGTGCCCTGTTCGATCTGCTCGCTGGCCACGGCGTGCAGGTCGCGCTCCCGCATCACCAGGTAGGGCTGGCCCTGCACTTCGACCTCGAACTGCTCCTCGGGGTTGAACAGCACCTGGTCGCCGACCTTCACGGCCCGCACGTGGCTGCCCACCCCGAAGACCTCGCCCCAGAGCAGCCGCTTGGCCACCTGGGCGGTCGCCGGAATCACGATGCCACCGCTGCTGCGGCGTTCGCCTGATTCCGCGGAGACCCGCACCATGACCCGGTCATGCAGCATCTGGATCTCGAGCTTGGCATCGGTCACCCGAAAAGTTTACGTGCCCGCCCCGGCGGGTCCGCCGCGCAGGGGGCCGCTCACGCTCCGGCGTCCATACCGCCCATCACCAGGGGCAGCCGCGGTGGGCCACCTGGCGCAACCCGCACCGGCACTCCCCAGTCCTGCCTGGTCAGGTTGCAGGTGGGGTGTTCGACGGCGGGGTCGTCGGTGCAGCTGGCGGCCTGCGCGACGACGTGCAGCACGCCGTGCTCGATGCCGTCGGCGAGCACCAGCCGCCGTTCCAGGTCGGTTCCGGTGCCCGCGCCCTCGACCAGGAGTTCCGGCGGGGACGCGGTGATCTCCAGCCGGGTGGAGGGCCCGTAGCGGTCGTCGAGCTTGCTGCCCGGCGGCGGGGTGAACACCACGGCGAGCCGCACCTCCCCGTCGCCGATCTCGGTGGCGGGCCGCGTGACCTGCTGCGATGCGCCTTCGACGAGCTTCGCGGAGACGCCGGGCGGCACCGGCCGCTCCAGCCGGTGCGCCGCGGAGGACACCACCACGAGCTCCCCGTCGACCACGGCCGCGCCGGACGGTTCGGCGAGGTGGGTGGCGAGCGTGGCGACCTCGTTCGATGCCGGATCGTAACGTCGGAGGGCCCCGTTGTAGGTGTCGCAGACGGCGACCGACCCGTCCGGCAGCACCGCCACCCCCAGCGGGTGCTGGAGCAGCGCGCTCTCCGCGGGGCCGTCGGCGTGGCCGAAGTCGAACAGCCCGGTGCCGATCGCGGTCCGCACCCGGAACCCGGTGCCGTCCGCTTCGATCCAGCGCAGCGCGGAGGTCTCGGAGTCGGCGAGCCACAACCGGTCCCCGCCGTCGGCGAGGCCGGAGGGCTGGGCGAAGAACGCCTCGGCCGCGTCCCCGTCCCGCAGGCCCTCCACGGTGGTGCCCGCGAAGCGCCGGACCTGCCCGGTGCGCGGGTCGAACAGCCCGAGCGTGTGGTTGCCCGCCATCGCGATGACGACGCCGCCCGCCGGTTCCCACCAGGCGACGTCCCAGGGGCTGGTCAGCGGGGTGTCCGTCCCCGGGCCCCCGTCCGCGCCGTCGCGCCACTGCTCGCCGGTGCCCGCGACGGTCGTGACGTGCCCGTCGGCGAGCCGCACGCCGCGCAGCAGGTGGTTCACCGTGTCCGCGACGACCAGGTCGTAGCCGGCCTCGACGGCGACGGCCGCGGGCAGCACCGCGATCCCGGCGGGTTCGGCGAAGGAGGCCTCGGCGGGCCCGCCGTCGCGGGCGCCGCGCTCGCCGCTGCCGATGCGGCGCAGCACCGTCTCGCCGTCCTGGGCGAACTCGACCAGCGAGTGGTTCGCGGAGTCGGAGACCAGCACGGTGCCCGGCCCGGCGGCGATCTTCGCGGGGAACCGCAGCTCGGTGGCGGCGGGTTCCGGCGGCACGTAGGGGCCGTCGCCGCGGTGCAGGGTGCCCTTCGCGTCGTGCTCGGCGACCAGTTCGCGCAGCACGCTGCGCAGCGCGTCCACGTGGCCCTCGCCCGCGGCGACGTGCACCAGGTAGCCCTCGGGGTCGACCACGGCGAGCGTCGGCCACGCCTTGACGGCGTAGTTCTGCCAGGTCGTCAGCTCGGGGTCGTCGAGGACCGGGTGGTGCACGGAGTAGCGCTCGACCGCGGCGAGCAGCGCGTCCGGGTCGGCTTCGTGCTCGAACTTCGGCGAGTGCACGCCGACGGTGACCAGCTCGTCGGCGAACTCCTGCTCCAGCGGCCGGAGCTCGTCGATGACGTGCAGGCAGTTGATGCAGCAGAACGTCCAGAAGTCCAGCAGCACGATCTTGCCGCGCAGGTCGGAGAGCAGAACCTCCCGGCCGCCGGTGTTCAGCCACTGCCGCCCGGTCAGCTCGGGCGCGCGGACGCGGGTGCGGAGGTGCGACGCGGTACTCACGTGCGGAGTCAACAACACCGGCCGGGCGCCCTGTTCCCGCGTCCACATGCCGGGAAGTTCGCCCGGCGCGGGAATGGCGGGGGCGATCGGAAGCTTGATCCGGTACGCGGATCGCGCCGGGTTCCCGCCGCGGGAGCGGCCGGGAGGAGGGTGCGTCGGGGTGTCGAAACCCCGGAATTGGAAAGCCCCGCGGTGCTGCCAGGTCGGGGGTCCGACAGCACCGCGGGGTCACCATCCATATCGGCGGCACCCCCGGCGTTGTTACACACCGACCTCGGTGTGACTCAAGTCACGCCGTTGTGGGTGCCGCGGATGCCTCGAACGGCCGGTTCGCGGCTCGTTGACCAGCGCGTTCGGTGAGCTCGGCGGTGTTTCCGCACCGGCGCGGGAATTCGCGATCGGCGGCCCGCCGGCTCAGCCCCCGTGGAGCGCGGCGATCGCTTCCGGCCCGTACCCGGCGGCCAGCAGCGGCCGCCGGACGTCGCGGTCGAGATCGGGCAGGTAGCCGAGCAGCACGTCCGCGGGCCCGGTGATCGACGCCCGCTCCAGCGCCGCGGGCAGCAGCAGCGTCCGGCCCGGTTCGAGCTCGTCGTCGCCGCCCGCGCTGCGCACCCGCGCCGCCCCGCCCGCGTTGCTCAGCAGCAGGACCCGGCCGACGGGCAGTTCCCGCTCGGTTCCCGCGCCGAGCCGCCACCGCTCCAGGGCGAAGTGCGGTCCGGCGCAGCACAGGACGCGGTCGGCGTCTCCGCTCGGCGGCAGCCGCAGGCCCGGCGTCGGGTGCGGCCGGGCGGCCGGGTCCCACTCGTCGAGCAGCCGCTCCACGTTCGCGCGGCGCTGCTCCGGGTCGACCGGCGAGCCGTCCTGCATGTTCCACGGCATGGCGTGCTGCTGGATGTCGGAGGTCTGCTCGATCTCGTGGATCAGCGTGTCCGGTCCGAAGCTGTGCGGTGTCCCGCCCGGGACGTAGACGGTGTCACCGGGGCGCAGCGGCAGTTCCCGCAGCACCGAGCCGAAGTCCTCGGCGAGCAGCGTCGAGCGCAGCTCCGCCCGGTCCACGCCCTCCCGGGTGCCGATGAAGGCGGTGGCGCCGGGCGCGGCGTCCAGCACGTGCCAGGCCTCGGTCTTGCCGTTCGGCTCCCGTTCGAGCCGCCGGGCGGTCTCGTCGTCGGCGTGCACGTGGACCGGCAGCATGCCCGTCCCGTCGATGAACTTGGTCAGCAGCGGGAAGCGGTCGCCGCGCCAGCCCGGCCCCACCAGCTCGTCGGGGTGCGCGCGGGTGAGCTCCCGCAGCCTCCGCCCCGCCAGCGGCCCGGCCACGACCTCCGCGCCGCGGCCGTCCACGTCGCTGACCTCCCAGGTCTCGGCGATCCGGTCCGCTGGCAGGGCCCCGCCTCCCCAGCCGGTCGGCGATGGCCCGGCCGCCGAAGACGTGCCGGGCGACGGGCGTGCTCAACCGCAGCGGGTACCAGCGCGGCGTCACAGGATCGGCACCCCGCCGGTGACCGCGATGCGCGCGCCGGAGATGTACGCGGCCTCGTCGGAGGCCAGCAGCACGTAGGTCCCGGCGAGCTCGGCCGGCTGCCCCGGCCTGCCCAGCGGCACGTCCTCCCCGAAGTGCTCCACCTGCTCGGTGGGCATCGTGGCCGGAATCAACGGCGTCCAGATCGGCCCCGGCGCGACGCTGTTCGCCCGGATCCCGCGCGGCCCGTACAACCGGGCGAGCCCGGCGGTGAAGTTCGCGATGCCCGCCTTCGTCGCGTCGTAGGCCAGCAACGTCGGCGGCGGCATGTCCGAGTTCACCGAGGTCGAGTTGATGATCGAGGAGCCCGGCCCCAGGTGCGGCAGCGCCGCCTTGCACAGGTGGAACATCGCGCTGAGGTTGACCGCCACCGTGTAGTCCCACTCCTGGTCGGGGACGTCCTCCAGCCGGTCGCGGGTCATCTGGAACGCCGCGTTGTTGACCAGCACGTCGATCCGGCCGAACGCCTCGACGGCGCGGTCCACCACGGCCCGGCAGTGCGCCGGGTCGGCGAGGTCGCCGGGCACCAGGACCGCCGTGCGCCCGGCCTCCTCGACGTGGCGCGCGGTCGCTTCGGCGTCCGACCGCTCGTCGAGGTAGGACAGCAGCACGTCGGCGCCCTCCCGGGCGAAGGCGATCGCGACCGCGCGCCCGATGCCGCTGTCGGCGCCGGTGATCACGGTGGCCTTGCCGGTCAACCGGCCGGATCCGGTGTAGCTCCGCTCGCCATGGTCGGGATGTGGGTCCATCTCCCCGGTGACTCCGGGCGGTGCCTGCTGCTGCGGTGGTGTGGTCACGACCGACTCCCTTCCGTGCGCCCCCTCCGCCCTACCCGCGGCCCGCGGGGTGAAACGGCGCTCACTTGAGCGGGTCGTGGCCCCAGTTCATGAGCGAGTAGCGCCAGGTCGTGCGGGTCGGGTCGCCGGACGGCCGCTGGGCGAGGTGCCGCTTGACGTAGCCGCGGACCTCGCGCATGTGCGCGAGGTCGTCGCCGGTGAACTCGGCGCGCTTCTCGCGCAGCAGCGACACGATGCGCCGCCCGGACGCGTGGCCCTTGGTCTCGCCCCCCTCGCCGGACTGCCCGGCGCTCTTCGACTCGTCGGTGGCCAGCCACCGCTCCAGCTCCGCGGGGGTCATGTTGACGAGCTCCTCGAACTCGTCGATCAGCTGCCGATCGGTGTCGGTCATCGCCGCCTCCTGGTCAGGTCCGGTCGAGTTCGCGCAGCACGGTCTTGCGGGCCTTGTGCTCGCGCTCGTGCCGCGCGGCCGCCGCCGCCTCGCGCGGGGGCAGTTCGCGGGCGCGCCGCGCGGCCTCCCGGGCGGGGAGCTCGTCGAGCTCGGCGGACCTGCGCGCCGACTTGGCGGCGGGCGGGTTCGCGGCGTGCTGCGCGCCGCGGCGGGACGCCTCCCGCTTGGCGCGGCGGGTCTCGCGGCGCTCGCGCGGGGTCAGCTCCTCCCACGCGGCCTCCGGCAGGTACCGCTCGGTGGTGCCGTCGTGCCGGGCCCGCGCCGAACCCGATTCGGTCTGCCAACGCTCCTCGGTCCACCGCTGCAGGTCCCGCTGGGCGCGGGTGCGCCGCCTCGGGTGCCGGTAGCCGCCGCCGTGCTGCTCGTACCGCTGCGCGAGGAGCTGGCTCTTGCGCGCCGACCACTGCCCCGGCGCGCCGCCGTCGTCGGAGTCCTTCAACTCGTCCTTCAACCGCTCCCGCAGCCGGGGGTCCGTGTAGTCGCGCTCGTAGTCCGCGCTGCTCTTGCCCATGCCGGTCGGCTACCCGGACGCGCGGCCGCCACGCGCGGTTGGGCGTCCCTCGGGCCGGGGAACTCGGCCGGGAGGGACCGGCGACAGGGGGGCGAGATGGGGATCGACGCTGCGGCGGGGAGCGGGCCCGCCCCGCTCCGGGCACCGGGGATCGTGCTCGGGATCGGCCTCGGCGGGTTCGTCGACGGCATCCTGCTGCACCAGCTGCTGCGGTGGCACCACATGCTGAGCAGCACGGACGACGACGCCATCGGGATCCGGTACTACGACCCGGCCACCACCTCCGGGCTGGAGATGAACACGGTGTGGGACGGGGTGTTCCACACCGTCTGCTGGCTCGCCGTGCTCGTCGGGCTGGCGCTGCTGCACTCGCGGGTCACCCGCCGGCGGCGCCGGGTGTGGGGGTCGCGGGTGCTGTGGGGGTGGGTCCTGGTCGGCTGGGGCGTGTTCAACCTGGTCGAGGGCGTGCTCGACCACCACCTGCTGGGCATCCACCACGTGCGCGACGGGCCGCACCGGCTGTGGTGGGACTTGGGCTTCCTCGCGCTGGGGGCGTTGCTGGTGGTGGCGGGGTACCTGCTGCAACGCGGCGGTCGGTCGGTCGACCTCGGCGGAGGTGGTTCCCGATGAGCCACGACGCGCACGCGTTCGGGGTGCTGCCGTCCGTGCTCGCGCTGGTGCTGGTCGGCGCCGGGTACCTGCACCTCGCCGGGCTGGCGCGGCGCCGCAACCCGGCCCGCGGGTGGAGCCGGTGGCGCACCGCCTGCTTCGCCGCCGGGCTCGCGCTGGTGGCGGTGGCGCTGCTGCCGCCGGTCGCGAGCTTCGCGGGCGGGGACTTCCGCGGGCACGTGGTGCAGCACCTGCTGATCGGCATGTACGCGCCGCTCGGGCTGGTGCTGGGCGCCCCGGTGACGTTGCTGCTGCGCACCGCGCCGCCGATGGTCGGGCGACGGTTGACCGCGCTGCTGCGCAGCGGGCCGGTCCGGGTGCTGAACCGGCCGGAGGTCGCGCTGCTGCTGTCCGCGGGCGGTCTCGTCGTGCTCTACGCGACTCCGCTGCACGAGGTGGGCGAGCACCCGGTCGGGCACTGGCTGCTGTTCGCGCACTTCCTGCTCGCCGGGTACCTGTTCGCGCACGTCATCGCGGGTCCGGACCCGGCGCCGGACCGGCCGGGGGTGCGCACCCGGCTGGTGTACCTCGGTTGCGCCATCGCGGTGCACGCGGTCACCGCCCAGCTGATGTACGGCGGCTGGACTGCCGTGCACGGCCCGGCGGCGGAGGTGCGGGGCGGCGCGGAGCTCATGTACTACGCCGGGGACGTCGCCGAGCTGCTGCTCGCCGGGATCCTCGTCGCGACCTGGCACCCGGAGCGGTCCCGGCGGGTGGGCTAGTCGGGCCGCCCGGGTGGGGGGGGGGCGGCGCCCCCCCCCCCCCGCGCGCCCGCCGGGGGGGGGGGGCGCCGGGGCGGGGGGGGGGCCCCCCCGCCCCCCGCCCCGCCCCCGCGCCGGGAGCCCCGCGCGGC
>NZ_JAIUKC010000164.1:0-3984 GCF_020177435.1 Saccharopolyspora sp. 7B
CGGGGACCTCTTGAACTCCGCGGGGCACGCCGCCGAGCGGCGGCGCGCGGCGGCCCGCCCCGGGCGCCCCCCCCCGGGGGGGCCCGGGGGGGGGGGCGCGGGGGCCCCCCGGGGGGCGGAGGCCCCGGCACCCCCGGCCGGGGCCTCCGCGTCGTCCGGTCAGCGCTCGACGATGGCGGTGACGCCCTGCCCGCCCGCGGCGCAGACCGAGATCAGGCCGCGGCCGGACCCGCGCCCGGCCAGCAGCTTCGCCAGGGTGGCGACGATGCGGCCGCCGGTCGCCGCGAACGGGTGCCCGGCGGCCAGCGAGGAACCGTTCACGTTCAGCTTCGCCGGGTCGATCTCGCCGAGCGGCGCGTCCAGGCCCAGCCGGTCCTTGCAGAAGTCCGGGTCCTGCCAGGCCTTCAGGGTCGCCAGCACCTGCGAGGCGAACGCCTCGTGGATCTCGTAGAAGTCGAAGTCGCCGAGCCCGATCCCGCCGCGCTCCAGCAGCTTCGGCACCGCGTACGCGGGCGCCATCAGCAGGCCCTCGTCGCCGCTGACGTGGTCCACGCCCGCGGGCACGATGTCGCTGAGGTAGGCCAGCACGGGCAGCTTGTGCGCGGCCGCCCACTCCTCGCTGGCCAGCAGCACCACGGCGGCGCCGTCGCTGAGCGGCGTGGAGTTGCCCGCGGTCATGGTGGCGCCCTCGCCCTTGCCGAACACCGGCTTGAGCTTGGCGAGCTTCTCGGCGCTGCTGTCCGGGCGCAGGTTCTGGTCCCGGGTGAGCCCCTGGAACGGGGTGAGCAGGTCGTCGAAGAAGCCGTCGTCGTAGGCGGCGGCCAGCCGCTGGTGGCTGCGGGCGGCGAGCTCGTCCTGCTCCTCGCGCCCGATCTGCCAGTCCAGCGCGGTGCGGGCGGCGTGCTCGCCCATGGACAGGCCGGTGCGCGGCTCGGAGTTCTCCGGGATGTCCGGCTTGACGTGCTGCGGCCGCACCCCGGTCAGCGCCTTGACCTTGCCGCCGGTGGTCTTGGCGTGGTTCGCGGCGAGCAGCACCCGGCGCAGGTCGTCGTTGAGCGCGATGGGCGCGTCGCTGGCGCTGTCCACGCCGCCCGCGATGCCGGATTCGAGCTGCCCGAGGGCGATCTTGTTCGCGACGGAGGTGACGGCCTCCAGACCGGTCGCGCAGGCCATCTGCACGTCGTGCGCGGGGGTGCGCGGGTCGAGCCGGGAGCCGAGGACGGATTCGCGGGCCAGGTTGAAGTCGCGGCTGTGCTTGAGCACGGCGCCCGCGACGAACTCGCCGACGAGCTCGCCCTGCAGGCCGAAGCGGGCGAGCAGCCCGTCCAGCGCGGCGGTGAGCATGTCCTGGTTGGACGCCTGCGTGTAGGGCCCGCCGGATCGGGCGAAGGGGATCCGGTTGCCGCCGACGATCGCGACGCGTCGAGTGGTGGGCATGCGGGACTCCTTCGGGACGGGACCGGTGGTCCGTGCGGTTCGGCTGGTGGTGCTCACCGGATCGGCGTGCGGGGCCGATCGTGCGGGGGCTCTGGTGCGGACCCCGCTGACCCTCTAACCTACCCGCGGGTAGGTTAGACGTCGAGTCCGCCTCCCGAGCGCCCGCCGCGCTCGACCCGCGGGCCGACCGCCCAGTCCACCGACCACCCGCTCACGGGAGTGCGCATGTCCGACCGGTACCAGCAGTTCACCTCGACCGGGTTCGGTCGAACGATCGCCAAGCGCATCGGCCTGCCCACGCCCACCCCGCTCCGCAGGTACCGGCCCGGCGACCCCGTCGTGGGCGGCCCGGTGCTCACCGGCGCCGCCGCGGGATCCCGGCTCGGCGAGGCGATCGCGGGGACGCTGGAGGCCGTCGGCGCCGAGGTCCGCACCGAAGCCGCCGCGGACGCCCGCTACGCCGCGCTCGTCTTCGACGCCACCGGCATCACCTCCAGCGCCCAGCTCGCCCAGCTGCGCGCCTTCTTCAGCCCGGTCATCCGCCAGGTCGGCACCTGCGGTCGCGTCATCGTGCTCGGCACCCCGCCGGAGGAGACCACCGAGGCCGGGGAACGCGTCGCGCAGCGCGCCCTCGAAGGCTTCGTGCGCACCGTCGGCAAGGAGCTCAAGCGCGGCGCCACCGCCCAGCTCGTGTACGCCTCCGAAGGCGCCGAGCGGTCCCTCGATTCCACGCTGAGCTTCCTGCTGTCGGCCAAGTCCGCGTTCGTCTCCGCCCAGGTCGTGCGGGTCGGCCGCGCCGACGCCCCGCAGGTCGATCGGGAGAAGCCGCTGCGCGACAAGGTCGCCCTGGTCACCGGCGCTTCCCGCGGCATCGGCGAGTCCATCGCCGAGACCCTCGCCCGCGACGGCGCGCACGTCGTCTGCCTCGACATCCCCGCCCAGGGCGCCGACCTGGCCGAGGTCGCCAACCGCATCGGCGGCTCCACCCTGCAGCTCGACATCACCGCCGAGGACGCGCCGCAGCGCATCGCCGAGCACTTCGCCGAACGCCACGGCGGGCTCGACGTGGTGGTGCACAACGCGGGCATCACCCGGGACAAGACGCTCGGGCGGATGGACGACGCGCGCTGGGACTCGGTGATCGCGGTGAACCTGACCGCGCAGGAGCGCATCAACGAGGCGCTGCTCGCCGAGGGCTCCCCGCTGAACGACGGCGGCAGGCTGATCGGCGTCGCCTCCATCAGCGGCATCGCGGGCAACGTCGGCCAGGCGAACTACGCGGCGTCGAAGGCCGGCGTGATCGGCCTGGTGCAGGCGCTCGCCCCGGTCGCGGCCCGCCGCGGCGCCACCATCAACGCCGTCGCGCCCGGCTTCATCGAGACGAAGATGACCGCGGCCGTCCCGCTGTTCATCCGCGAGGCCGGCCGCCGGATGAGCAGCCTCTCGCAGGGCGGGCTGCCGGTCGACGTCGCCGAGACGATCGCCTGGTACGCCAGCCCGGCCTCCTCCGGGGTCAACGGCAACGTCGTGCGGGTCTGCGGCCAGAGCCTGCTGGGGGCGTGATGAGCACCGAGATCGACGCGCCGCCGAACCTCTCCGCGCTGTACCTCAAGGCGGCCGCCACCGGACCGCTGCGCCGCGGCCGGGAGCTGCCGGAGACCGAGTACGTGCGCCGCGACATCGCCGTGGACCACGACCACCTGGCCGAGTACGACCGGGTCTGCGGGTTCGGGCTGCGCGACGTGCTGCCCGCGACCTACCCGCACGTGCTCTCGTTCGGGCTGTCGGTGCGGCTGATGACCGACCCGGGGTTCCCGTTCCCGCTGGTGGGGCTGGTGCACGTCGCCAACAGCATCACCGTGCACCGGCCGCTGCTGGTCACCGACGTGCTCACCCAGCGGGTGCGGGTGGCGGACCTGCGCCCGCACCCGAAGGGCAGGCAGCTCGACGTGATCACCGAGACCAGCGTCGAGGGCGAGGTGGTGTGGCGGGAGACCAGCACCTACCTGCGCCGCGGCAAGCCGGACGAGTCGGCGCCGCGGGCCGAGCGCGCCGCCGAGGTCGAGCCCGGTTCGGCCACCGCCGTCTGGCGGGTGCCCGCCGACCAGGGCCGCCGCTACGCGGAGGTGTCCGGGGACAAGAACCCGATCCACCTGCGGGCGCTGACGGCGAAGGCGTTCGGCTTCCCGCGCGCCATCGCGCACGGGATGTGGACGAAGGCGCGGGCGCTGGCGGGGCTGGAGGGCAGGCTGCCGGACGCGTACACGGTCGACGTGGACTTCGTGAAGCCGCTGCTGCTGCCCTCGACGGTGGAGTTCACCGCGCACCGGGACGCCGGGACGTTCGCGGTGCACTCCCGCTCCGGTAAGCCGCACCTGGTGGGGCGGCTGCACTGACCTGCGGGAAGGCGGGTCCGGGTCCGCGTGCGCGCGCGGATCCGGGTGCGGGTGGTGGGGGGGGGGGGGGGGGGCGCCGCCGCCGGGACCGTGGGGCTGAACTGGGCGGCGCAGGACCTGTCCGGTTCGGCCGGGGGAGTGCGGTTGCCGG
>NZ_JAIUKC010000165.1:0-24970 GCF_020177435.1 Saccharopolyspora sp. 7B
GGCACTCTCGCACAGGAACACCATCGGCAGGAAGGTTCCCTTCCCGTCACGGCGCGGGGGGGGGGGGGGGGGGGGCCGGCCCCCCCCCCCCGGCGGCTCACTTGGAGCCGAGCCGCTTCGTCTCCCCCAGCTTCTTCCGGTCCGACGCGTAGCCGATCACCGCGGTGGCGACGAACAGCACGCCGCCGAGCACGGCCAGCCAGAACAGACCCTTCAGCACGATCCCCGCGACGCTGACCACCAGCCAGAGCAGCAGCAGGCCGCCGATCACCTTCCACACCATCCGGACCACCCCGTTCAGCAGAACTCCACCCCAGACTGCCAGAGCTCCGGCCGCCGGGGCCCCGGTTCGCCCCCGGAATCCGGGAGAACCCCGGGACCACCCCGAGGCCGATCGGCCGCCGAGCTCGCGCACGGCCACGATCCGCGACACCGGTCGGAGGCCTTCCGGGCGAAGCCGGGCCGGCCGGTTCAGCGCAGCCAGGTGGCGAGGCGGGCGACGGCCTCCGCGATGTCCTCGGTCGCCCCGGCGTAGGACATCCGCACGAACCGGCCGCCGCGCTCCGGGTCGAAGTCCACGCCCGGCACCACCGCCACGCCGGTCTCCTCCAGCAACCGGTGGCACCAGGCCGAGGAGTCGTCGGTGAGCTCGCCGATGTCGGCGTACGCGTAGAACGCGCCGTCGGCGGGCGCGACCCGCTTGATGCCCAGCTCCGCCAGCCCGGTCAGCAGCAGCTCCCGGTTCGTCTCGTACCGGCGGACGTGCTCGCCGACCTCCGCGTAGACGTCCGCGCCGAACGCGGCGACCGCGCCGTGCTGCGACACCGCGGGCGGGCACAGGGTGAAGTTGCCGGTCAGCGAGTCGACGGCGCGCCGCAGCCGCGGCGGCACCAGCATCCAGCCGAGCCGCCAGCCCGTCATGCACCACAGCTTCGAGAACGAGTTCACCACGATCGCCTCGGTGGAGAACTCGCGCGCCGAGTGCAGCCGCTCCCCGTACTCGATGCCGTGGTAGATCTCGTCGCTGATCAGCTGCACGCCCCGCCGATCGCACCAGGACGCCAGCTCCGCCAGCTCGTCCCCGGTGAGCACGGTGCCCGTCGGGTTCGCCGGGGACGCCACGATCAGGCCGCGCACCGGCTCGTCGAGCGCCTCCAGCATCGCCGTCGTCGGCTGGAACCGGGTGCTCTCGTCGCACGGCAGCTCCACGACCTCGCAGCCCAGGGCGGCCAGGATGTTCCGGTAGGCCGGGTAGCCCGGCCGCGCCAGCGCCACCCGGTCACCCGGGTCGAAGGCGCTGAGGAACGCCAGCAGGAACGCACCGGACGCACCGGTGGTCGCCACCACCTCCGCCGGGTCGGCGGGCAGCCCGTAGGTGCGAGCGCAGTGCCCGGCGATGGCCTCGCGCAGCTGCGGCAGCCCCAGCTGTTCGGTGTAGCCGAGCGGGTGCCGCCGCAGCGCCTCGGCCGCCGCCTCGCGGACCGCCGCCGGAGCCGCGCTGGAGGGCTGGCCCGCGGCGAGCGACACCACGTCCCCGCGCACCCGCTGGCGGGCGTTGGCGGCGGAGAGCACTTCCATGACCTGGAACGGCGGCACGTTCGCCCGCTGGGCGACGGACAGGGCGCTGGGCTCGAACATGCCCACACCCTGCCACGCGCCCCGCTGCTCAGTAGCCCTGGTAGCCGCCGCCACCGGCCATCGACTTCAGCCCCGGGTGGCCCTCGAAACCGCCGTAGCGGTCGAAGGTGTAGCGGACCCCGGCGATGATGTTGTCCACCGGGTCGTAGATGTCGTCGTGCCCGGGGAGCTTGTGCGCCTGGAACGTCGGGTCGATGCACTGCATCAGGCCCTTCGACGGGGTGCCCTTGGCGGCGTTGGAGTCCCAATCGTTGATGGCGTGCGGGTCGCCGCCGGACTCCTTCTGGATGATCGTCCAGATCTTCTCGACGTCGGCCTCGGTGACCGGGATGCCGTTGGCCTGCAGGATCTCGATGGCCTCCCGGATCCACTGGTCCACGTTCCCGGGCGGTGGGCCGCTGCTGGGCGGGCCACCGCTGGAGCCGAGGTCGCCGGAACCGCCGGAACCGCTCGACCCGTCCGAGCCCCCCGCGGAACCGCCGGACCCACCCGACCCGCTCGACGCGCCGGACCCGCCCGGACCCGCGGCGGAGTCCCCGCCCGGGCCGGTGGCGCCGGCCTGGTCGGTGCTCGCCGGGCCGGCGGGCTCCTGGAACTCCCACTCGGTGTCGCGCCCCGGCGCGGGCGTGAAGCCCTGCTCGCCCGCCTTCGGGATCTTCGTGAACACGTCCGCCATGCCCTCGGCGGAGCCGGTGAGCTCGGACAGCGCCCCGTTCAGCGCCGCGTTCGCCTCGTCGACCTTGCCCCGGGCGTCGTCGGCGTGCGACTCCATCGCGCGGGTGATCGCGTCGTCGCGCACCCGGCGGGCCAGTTCCAGGGCGGCCGGGTCGTTCGGGTGCGCCAGCTCCGCCTGGTGGTAGGTGTCCTCGGCCTGCTTCGCGTCGGCCAGGGCGCGTTCGCCGATGCCGTTCACCGCGTCCTTCGCGGTGCGCACCGCCTCCGCCGCCCGGTCCAGCGCGCCCGCCGAGCTCTCCAGCGCCGACCCGGCCTGGTCGAAGCCGCCGCGCACCTGCCCCATGTAGCCGACGAACGCGTCCGCGGAAGCGCCCTGCCAGGCCCCGTCGAGCCCGGTGACCGCGTTGGTCACGTCCCCGGCGGCGTTCCCGGTGGTGCCGCTCGCCTCGCGCCAGCGGCGCGCGATCTCGGTGATCGACTCGGGTCGGCTGTCCTCCAGCTTCCGCACCTGCTCGGCGAGCGCCGCGCCGCCCGGCTTGCCCGCGATCTCCCCTGAAATGCCCATCTCGTCCCCCAGTACCGGCTCAGACCCGCATCGAGTCGGCGTTGTCCCGGTCGATGTCCTCGACGCTGGTGCGCACCGCGTCGAGCGCGCCGCTGACGCTGCGCAGCAGCTGCTCGGCGGCGTCGAACTGCTGCTTCGCGGTCTCGTCGAGCTTCGTGACCGCGTCGGCGAGCCCGGCCGCGGCGTCGAGCTCCCCGAAGGAGGCCGCCTCGACGTGCCGGCCCTCGAAGCCGTCGCCGATGGCGCCGACCGGGCCGGCCTTGCCTTCCAGCGCGGAGCGGCAGTCCTCCAAGGCCCCCATGTTGTAACCGGCGTCTGGCACGACCTCTCCTCGGATTCGCGGCCCGGATGTCCGACGTGGTCGACGCGCCGTCCGGGCGCGCCGTTCCACCGGATCACATGATTACCCCGAAGCGGATGCGCACGGCGGTGCTTTCACCGAAGAGCAGTCGAACGGCGAACGGGTCCGAACGCGACGAACCGCGCGCGGCCGTGGCTCGCGCGCGGTTCGTCCGGAAAGTCCGATCAGGCGGGCGGGGTGATCTCGCCGCGGGCGGCGCGCAGCGCGATGTCCACGCGGTGGTGCGAGCCGGGCAGGCGCACGGCGGCGACCCGCCGGTACACCTCGTCGCGGGCGGCGTCGAGGTCCGCGCCGGTCGCGACCACGGACAGCACCCGGCCGCCCGCGGACAGCACCGCGCCGTCCTCGCGGCGCCGCGTGCCGGAGTGCAGCACGCCGATCGCGTCGCCACCGGTGATCACGTCGTCCACCCGGGGCCGGCCCGGGTAGCCCTCGGCGGCCACGACGACCGTCACCGCGGCGCCGTCCTCCCACTCCAGCGCGGGGGCGGCGGCGAGCTCACCGCGGGCGACCGCGTCCAGCAGCACCGCCAGCGGGGTGCGCAGCAGCGCCAGCACGGCCTGCGTCTCCGGGTCGCCGAACCGGCAGTTGAACTCGATGACCTGCGGCCCCGACGAGGTCAGCGCCAGGCCCGCGTACAGCAGGCCGGAGAACGGGGTGCCGCGCTCGGCGAGCTCGTCCACCACCGGCTGCACCACGGTGCGCACCACGTCCTCGGTGAAGCCCTCCGGCGCCCACGGCAGCGGCGCGTAGGCGCCCATGCCGCCGGTGTTCGGGCCCGCGTCGTCGTCGCCGACGCGCTTGAAGTCCTGCGCGGGCAGCAGCGGGACCACCGTGGTGCCGTCGACCAGGCAGAACAGCGAGGCCTCCGGACCGTCCAGGAAGGACTCCAGCAGCACCGGGTGCCCGTCGTCGAGCAGCGTCAGCGCGTGCGCGCGCGCCGCGTCGAAATCGGTGGTGACCAGCACGCCCTTGCCCCCGGCGAGCCCGTCGTCCTTGACCACCCAGGTGGGGCCGAAGCGGGCCAGGGCGGCGTCCAGCTTCGCCGGGTTGTCCACCGTCTCGCTGTGCGCGGTGGGAACCCCGGCGGAGATCATGACGTCCTTCGCGAACGCCTTGGAGCCCTCGATGCGGGCGGCCCCCTTCGACGGCCCGAAGCAGGGGATCCCGGCGGCGCGGACGGCGTCGGCGGCACCGGCGACCAGCGGAGTCTCCGGGCCGAACACGACCAGGTCCGCCTTCCAGCCGGTGGCGAGCTCGGTCACCGCCGCCGGATCGGCGACGTCCACCGGGTAGGGCTCGGCGAGCGCGGCGGTGCCCGCGTTGCCGGGAGCGCAGGCCAGGGCGGTCACCGACGGGTCCTTCGACAGCGCCAGCACGATCGCGTGCTCACGGCCGCCTGCCCCGATCACCAGGATTCGCACGAGCGGAAGCGTAGAGCGTCCCGCACACCGCCGACGGCGGCCCCCCGGCGCGGTGTGGTGAACCGGACATGGACCGCCGGTGACCAGCGAGGATCATCTCAGTGCGCTCCGGCCGGCCACCCCGCGCGGCGCTCGGCGCCGACCGGAGGTGTGTCGCCGTTCCTTCACCCGCCCGTCGGATGTTCTTGTCCGGTTGGTCGCCCGCCACCGCGAAGGTCGGGCCGGGCGCGCGGCCCTTCCCGCGCGACGAACTCGTTGGAGGACAGATGTCGATCCGGGTGCGCCTGGGGGCGCTCGCCGTGACCACGGCCGCCGTGCTGGGCGCCATCGCCCAGCTGCCCGCCGCCGCGGCGCCCGCCGTGACCGCCGATCCGGAGGCAGGCCGCGTGGAGGTGTTCGGGCACCGGGGCGCCTCCGGCTACCGCCCGGAGCACACGCTGGCCGCCTACGAGCTGGCGGCGCGGATGGGCGCCGACTTCATCGAACCGGACCTGGTGCCCACCAAGGACGGGGTGCTGGTGTCCCGGCACGAGAACGAGATCAGCGGCACCACCGACGTCGCCGACCACCCCGAGTTCGCCGACCGCAAGACCACGAAGACCATCGACGGCGTCGAGCTGACCGGCTGGTTCACCGAGGACTTCACCCTCGCCGAGCTGAAGTCGCTGCGCGCGGAGGAACGCATCCCGCGGCTGCGGCCGAACAACACGATCTACGACGGCCGCTACGAGGTGCCGACGTTCCAGGAGGTCGTGGACCTCGCCCGCCGGTTGTCCGCGGAGCTCGGCCGCGAGGTCGGCGTCGCCCCGGAGACCAAGCACCCGAGCTACTTCCAGCGCATCGGCCTGCCGCTGGAGCCGCGCGTGGTGCGGGCGCTGGACGAGAACGGCCTGAACCGGCCGGACGCGAAGGTCGTGGTGCAGTCCTTCGAGGTCGCCAACCTGCGGGAGCTGGACCGCTCGCTGCGGGTGCGGCTGGTGCAGCTGATCTCCGACAGCGGGGCGCCGCAGGACTTCGTGGAGTCCGGCGACCCGCGCACCTACGCGGACCTGGTGACGCCGGAGGGGCTGCGCGGGATCGCGGACTACGCCGACGTGTTCGGCCCGGACACGAAGGTGCTGCTGCCGGTCGACGACTCGGGGCACCTCACCGGGCCGACCCCGGTGACCGCGGACGCGCACGCGGCGGGCCTGCAGGTCGTGCCGTACACGGTGCGCGCGGAGAACGAGTTCCTGCCCGCGGACTTCCGCTCCTCCGAGGTGCCGTCCGAGTTCGGCGACGTGTTCGGCTTCTTCGACGCGCTGTTCGCGCAGGGCATCGACGGCATCTTCAGCGACTTCCCGGACATCGCGGTAGAGGCCCGCGGCTGAGCGACCGGGCGGTCAGGGCCGTCCGGCGGCGGCCCCGGCCGCTCGGAAGTGCGCGTTCGACGCGGGCGCGAACAGGAGCACCAGTCCCGTGCACACCGCGACCAGGTGCGCGGCGCGCAACGCGGCGAACGTCCACGCCCACGGCCCGGTGCCGTTCAGGAAGGCCTGCTCGACCGGGACGCCGCCCAGCACCTCCGCGATCGGCGGGCCGACCATGCTCGCGGTGCCGAGGCCGCCGACGAGCACCGCCACCGCGATCCGCACCCCGTTCCCACCGCGCCGCAGCCGCAGCACGAGGACCAGCACCGCGGCGTAGACGGCGCCGCGCAGCACCAGCTGCCCGGCGAGTCCACCGGCGGGCGCCCCCGCCGCGACGAGCCGCACCACCTGCAGCACCGTCTCGGCGACCCCGGCCGCCACGGCGCAGGTCCACGCGATGATCGAGCTGCGCACCGCCGCCGGTGCCGCGTCCTTCGGATCCACAGGCCGTCCCCCCACGTCGTCCCGACTGCGGGTCGAACGTAAGCGGCGCGGCGGGTCGCGGGGATCGGGTTCGTCCCGGATCGCGGCTCGGGGAGGTCCCGGACCGGCTTCAGGACGCGGCGACCGGGCGGGGTGCGGGGGTCGCGGCGGGCTCGGAACCGGCGAGGAGGCCGCGGCGGGCGAGGACCGGGCGGACGCCTTCGCCGAACCAGTACGCCTCCTCCAGGTGCGGGTAGCCGGAGAACACGAACTCCTCCACGCCGACGTCGTGGTACTCGGACATGAGGTCGGCGACCTCCTCGTGGCTGCCGACGAGCGCGGTGCCCGCACCGCCGCGCAGCAGCCCGACCCCGGACCACAGGCCCGGGTGCACTTCGAGCTTCCGCGCGTCCGCGTGCAGCACCCCGCCGTGCAGCTCCGCCATCCGCCGCTGCGCGGTCGATTCGGTGACGGCGAACTTCGCCTGCGAAGCGGCCACGTCCGCCGGGTCCATCTGGTCCAGGAAGCGCTGGGCCGTCGCCCACGCCTCGGCGGAGGTGTCCCGGGTGATGGTGTGGGCGCGCAGCCCGAACCGCAGCGTGCGGCCTTCGGCGGCGGCCAGCTCCCGCAGCCGGGCGATCCGCTCACCGACCTGCGCGGGCGGTTCGCCCCAGGTCAGGTGCACGTCGGCGCGGCGGGCGGCCACGGGCAGCGCCGCCGGGGACGAGCCGCCGAAGTACAGCGGTGGCACCGGGTCCGGCACGTCGTAGGCGGTGGCGCCGCGCAGCCGGTAGTGCTCGCCGTCGAAGTCGGCGGGTTCCCCGGACCAGATGGCGCGCATCGCGGCGAGGAACTCGTCGGTGCGCTCGTAGCGGCGGTCGTGGTCCAGCCAGTCGCCGTAGCGGCGCTGCTCGGTGGACTCGCCGCCGGTGACGATGTTGAGCAGCAGCCTGCCGCCGGAGACCTGCTGGTAGGTGGTGGCCATCTGCGCGGCCAGCGTCGGGGTGAGCGAACCGGGCCGGAACGCGACCAGGAACTTGATCCGCTTGGTGCGGCCGAGCAGCGCCGCCGTGGTCACCCACGCGTCCTGGCACCAGCTGCCGGTGGGGGTGAGCATGCCGGTGAACCCGAGGTGCTCGACGGCCTGCGCGACCTGCGCCAGGTAGTCGATGTCGGGTTCGCGAGGCGTGCTGGCCGCGGCGGCCGTCACGTGCGGTCTGTCCACGATGGACCGACCGTCGCCGTGGGTGGGCAGGAACCAGTGCACCGTGATGCTCATGCGTCTCCTCCTGGTCAGCGGACGGCGGTGAGCCGCTGCGCGAAGCGGGTGTCGACGAAGTCGGCGAAGTCGAACTTCCGCGGGATCTCCCCGGCCTGCACGAACGCGTCGGCGAGCTCCTGCGAGGAGCGGACCACCGACTCGTCCAGCGGGATCGGCAGGTTCGGCCCGGCGTCGGTGGCGCGGCGGGTCACCTCGATGGGCAGCCCGGTGTCCTCGGCCCACGCCCGCGCGCGCTCCTCGCGGTGCGAGTCGGAGTACAGCTGCGCCTGCGCGACGCGGACCACGTAGTCGGCGAGCGCGGTGTTCTTCGCCGCGTCGGCGAGCGCCGCGTCGCTCGCCACCTGGAAGTCCAGGCCGTTGGCCACGCCGGTGCCGTCGGTGAGCACCTTCGCGCCGGTCTCCAGCTGGACCTGCGCGAAGTACGGGTCCCAGATCGCCCAGGCGTCCACCTCGCCGCCGTTGAACGCGCCGAGCGCGTCGGCCGGTTGCAGGATCACCAGCTGCACGTCGTCCGGGGTGAGCCCGACCTTCCGCAGGCTCAGCAGCACCTGCCCGTGCGCCGAGCTGCCGCGGGCCACGGCGATCTTCTTCCCGCGCAGGTCCTCCACCCGCCGCAGCGGCGAGTCCCGCGGGACGATCAGCGCATCGCTGGTCACGTTGCCCTTCGACGCGGACACGACCTTCACGTTGCGCTTCGCGGCGGCCGCGAACAGCGGGGGCGTGTTGCCGACGCCGCCGATGTCGATGGCTCCGGCGGACGCGGCCTCCAGCAGCGGCGGGCCGGAGGTGAACGTGGCCCACTCGATCGCGTAAGGCGCCCGGTCCAGCCCGGCGGAGCGCAGCAGGGACTGCGAGTTGCCCTTCTGGTCCCCGACTCGCAGCCGCACCCGGCGCAGCTCGTCGTCGCCGACCGGCGGCGGGACGGGCGCGGTGGCCGCGTCGGTGCCACGACCGCACGCGGCGAGCAGCCCGGCGGTCGTGGTGGTCAGGGCGAGGGCGGCGAGGAATTCCCGACGGTGCACGGTGTCATCGCTTTCGCTGAGCAGAGCGGAACCCGGGCCGCACAAGAGCGCCCGGGCGAACTGTCGACCGCCCGTCCTCGAACCTGCGCAGCGCGGTTTCGGCGGTTTCCCGTCAGCGGCGAAGCCGCTGAGCAGCCGACCGAGCACGCAGCCGGACCACCCGCGGGTTCTCAGCGGTTCCCCCGCGAGGACAGCGTTGTCGCCTGTGGCGGAGCCACCTGCGAAAACGATCCCGCAGCGAGGGGACCGCTGAGGTTCCGCCACCCCAGCGCTACGCGGAAAGAGTTCGAAGAACAGCCGGTGAAGACCCTCAGCGGGGGCGACAGATGGCGCTGGCCTGCCGCCGCAGATCGACGTGCAGGCGCCCGGTCAGTGCGGTGCGCGCGGTCATGCCCAGCAGGTTCGCACCGCCGCGATCTCCCGGTCAACGCCCGCCGGGCCGCGTCCCACCAGGTGGCACCGCAGCGGAACGCCCCGCTCACCGAGGAGGTGAGCGGGGCGCGGCGTCGACGACGATCAGCAGCCGGCGAGGGCGTCCTTGAGGGCCGTCTTCTCGGCCTCGGTGACGGTCAGCTCGTACTTGTGCTTGGAACCGACCCACATCGACGCGTAGGTGCAGTGGTAGCCGGCTTCCGGCGGCATCCACTGGTCCGGGGTCTTGTCGCTCTTGGACTGGTTGACGCTGTCGGTGACGGCGATCAGCTGCGGGCCTTCGAGGTCGTTGGCGAACGCCTCGCGCTGCTCGTCGGTCCACTCGGAGGCCCCGGAGCGCCACGCGGCGGCCAGCGGCACCACGTGGTCGATGTCCACATCGGACGGCTTGGTCCAGGATCCGCCGTCGTACGGGCTGTTCCAGGTGCCCGCGGTCGGGTAGCAGTCCGACCCGACCTCGACGCCCTCCCCGTCGCGCTTGAGCACCGACTCGCGGGTGTTGCAGCCGTCGGGGCCTTCGATCCAGTGCGGGAACCGGTCGCGGTCGTAGCCGTCGAGGGAACCTTCGGGGGCGACCTGCAGCTCGTCGAGCTGGGTCTGGGCGGTCGACGGGTCGGGGATGCCGGGCGGTTCCGCCCCGGCGGGCACGGCCAGGCCCAGCGACAGGGCGCCGGCCAGGGGCAGAGCGGTCAGTGCTGCGCGAAGCGAACGGGTCGGCGTCATGGGGACCTCCGCTGGGCTGATCTCGCCGATGTCGATCCTGACCTTCATCGAGCGAGGTGGCCATGGCAATGCCCCGAAGTGACTAGGCGGTGACCTGTCGTGAAACCGCCACCCGATCCCCGCCGGGTCTGGGAAAACCGTGTGTGCGCAGGGATTTCCCCCGCCGATCAGGGCCGCACGAGCAGCAGGTCCTCGGTGTGGCGGTACCAGGCCCACTTGGTCACCGGCCGCGGGTGCGGCACGCCGTCGCGCAGCACGGTGGCCTCGCGGAACCCGGCCTGCACGGCGCGGCCGCGGGTGGTGTCCCGGCGGGTGCGCAGCAGGCCGCGGCGCACCGCGGTGACCCGCAGGCCGTCCGCGGCCGGATCCAGGTTCGCCGACATCGGGTCGGAGGTCGGGTCCGGCAGCGGTTCCGCCGCCGGATCGGGGGTGATCTCCAGGCTCCGCGCCGGGCCGTGCAGCACCCGCTGGTCGTCGCAGTACACCTGGCCGGTGATCGGCTCCACCCGGCCGGAGGCGATCAGCAGCCCGCCGTTGTCGTCGCGCACCAGCGCCGACGGCCGGGCCGCCCCCTCGAACGCGAGCGGCTCGGCGTCCGGGCCCACCGGGAACCCCCACAGCCGGGTCGCGGGCGACTCCGCCACCGGCACGTAGCCGACGGCGAGGTCGGCGATGCGGTTCTTGCGCAGCAGCCGCAGCACCACCGCCGCCAGGTCGGCATCGGTACCCTGGACGACGACTCGCCCGGGGCCGTCGGGCAGCAGCGCATCGACCTCGGCCTTCCCGGGAGCGGGCGAAACCCGGTGCCACTCCGCGTGACCACCCGGACGCGTGGTGTGGTCGCCGTTTGTGCAGGACAGTGCAGTCGTACTCACGTTTCGCTCCTGGTTTACCCTGATCGACCGGCATCAGTGTCGCGTCGGAGCGGGGAGTCGCTCGCGCGGACCCACAGTCCAGGTTGGAGTTTCACATGCCGGCGATCGTGCTGATCGGAGCCCAGTGGGGCGACGAGGGCAAGGGCAAGGCGACCGACTTGCTCGGCGAGCAGGCGCAGTGGGTCGTGCGCTACCAGGGCGGCAACAACGCCGGCCACACCGTGGTGCTGCCCGACGGGCAGGACTTCGCGCTGCACCTCATCCCCTCCGGCATCCTCACGCCGGGCGTCACGAACGTGATCGGGAACGGCGTCGTGGTCGACCCGGGCGTGCTGCTCGACGAGCTCGCCGGGCTGGAGGAGCGCGGCGTCGACACCTCGCGGCTGCTGCTGTCCGCCGACGCGCACATGATCATGCCGTACCACGTGGCGATCGACCGCGTCACCGAGCGCTATCTCGGCAAGAAGCAGATCGGCACCACCGGTCGCGGCATCGGCCCCGCCTACCAGGACAAGGTCGCCCGCGTCGGCGTCCGCGTGCAGGACCTGCTGGACGAGAAGATCCTGCGGCAGAAGGTCGAGGCCGCGCTGGAGTTCAAGAACCAGCTGCTGGTGAAGGTCTACAACCGCCGCGCGCTCGACGCCGACGAGGTCGTGGACACCGTGCTGGAGCAGTCCGAGCGCTTCGCCGGCCGCATCGCCGACACGAAGCTGCTGGTCAACGAGGCGCTGGAGCGCGGCGAGACGGTGCTGCTGGAGGGCTCGCAGGGCACGCTGCTCGACGTGGACCACGGCACCTACCCGTTCGTGACCTCCTCGAACCCGACCTCCGGCGGGGCGTGCGCGGGCTCCGGCATCGGGCCGACCCGGATCAACGCCGTGATCGGCATCCTGAAGTCGTACACCACCCGCGTCGGCGCGGGCCCGTTCCCGACGGAGCTCACCGACGAGGCGGGCGAGAACCTGCGCAAGCAGGGCGGCGAGTTCGGCGTCACCACCGGGCGCTCCCGGCGCACCGGCTGGTTCGACGCGGTCATCGCCCGCTACGCGACCCGCGTCAACGGCATCACCGACTACTTCCTCACCAAGCTGGACGTGCTGTCCGGGCTGGAGACCATCCCGGTGTGCGTCGGCTACGACGTGGACGGGCAGCGGGTCACCGAGATGCCGATGACGCAGACCGGCGTGCACCACGCGGTGCCGGTGTACGAGGAGGTGCCGGGCTGGTCCGAGGACCTCAGCGCGGCGCGCAGCTTCGAGGACCTGCCGGTGAACGCGCAGAACTACGTGCTGCGCCTGGAGGAGCTGTCCGGCGCCCGCATCTCCGCGATCGGCGTCGGCCCCGGCCGCGACCAGACGATCGTCCGCCACACGATGGCGTGACCCCGACGCCGGGGGCCGGGGGGGGGGCGGGCCCCCCCCCCCCCCCCCCCCCCCCGCCGCTCGGTTCAGCTGTGGTCGTCGCCGCGGCGGGGGTGCAGGGGCGGCAGAGCCGCGATGGCCTCGGTGCGGGTGAGGCCGGTGGCCTGCAGCAGGTCGACCGCGATCGAGCGGACCTGCAGCACCACCACCTGCATCGAGAAGTCGCCCTCGCCGAGCAGTTCCACCGAGGACTTCCGCGCCACCGCGCGCGCCGCCTCCCGCGCCTGCAGCGGCTCGTTCCCGCCCGCGAGCTCGTCGCGCAGCAGCACCACCGACCCGGCCAGCTCCTCCAGCAGGCCCGGCAGCGGGCGCGGCACCGGCTCGTCGTCGCGCAGCGCCGACATGGCGCGCCGGGCCAGCACCCGGGTGTTGCGCAGCGCCCGGTCGATGGGCGTGGCCGCGGCCTCGTAGCGCTTCAGGTCGCCGCGGCGGCGCCAGCGGATCGGCGCGATCTTCGCGATCTCCCCGCCCGCGTCCAGCGCGGTCCGGAACTCGTCCACCAGCTCCTGGCTCTTGCGCACCTTCGCCAACGTGTCCGAGGCGACGTCGGTGTCCCGCCGCGACACCGCCCACGCCACGCCCCGCAGGCCGTCGGTGAGCGCCCCCAGCACCAGCCTGCCGTTGCGGTGCGCCACCGCCAGCGGGTTCGCGGGCAGTAGCGCCGCCACCACGAACCCGATCAGCCCGCCGACCGCCGCGTCGATCATGCGGGTCAGGCCGCCCGCCGAAGCCGGGGGCAGCAGCGTCGCCACCAGCACCGACGACGACGCGGCCTGCAGCACGATGATCGCCCCGCTGTCCGCGAGCACCGCCGTGCTCATCGCCAGCGCCACCACCAGCGCGATCTGCCACGGGCCGGTGCCGATCGCCGAGATCAGGATGTCGCCGACCCCGATGCCGATGCTCACGCCGACGACGAGCTCCAGCGCCCGCCGCAGCCGCTGCCCCAGCGACACGCCCAGCGACACCACCGCCGCGATCGGCGCGAAGAACGGCGCCGGGTGCCCCACCAGGCTCTTCGCCACCGCCCACGCCAACCCGGCGGCGACGGCGCACTGCACGATCGGCACGCCCGACCGGAACAACCGCCGCAACCGCCGACTCAACTCCTGCCGAACCCGATGCACGCGCCCATTCTCCGCCACGACGATCGTGCAGAGGCAGCGGTGGGCCACGACGGCCGCCGGTTCGGGTCGATCGAGACCCGCCCGGTCCGGGCTGGTGCGGCGCACCGCGGGAACACCGAGGTAGCGGGTGGGCCAGGGGCGAGTTCGGGCGGTTCCCGGGGGGCCTGCGAGGAGTCCACGCCTTCGAGGTCGGCAGCGCCGCGCGGGAGGTCCCGGTTCCCCGGCCCTCCTGCGCGCGACGTCACGCCAGGCCGGTGGCTTCCACCGAGGCCGGGTCGCTGTCGAGCAGCAGCTGGCGGCAGCGGTCGAACTCGTCGGTCTCGCCGATCGCGCCCGCGGCCTTCGCCAGCACGGCCACGGCGCGCAGCACGCCCTGGTTGGGGCGGTGCCGCCACGGCACCGGGCCGAAGCCCTTCCAGCCGGACCGGCGCAGCGCGTCCAGGCCCCGGTGGTAGCCGGTGCGGGCGTAGGCGTAGGCGGCGATCGTCTCGCCGCGCTCCAACGCGGCCTCGCCGAGCTGCGCCCACGCGGCGCTGAAGGTGGGGTGCTCGGCGGCCACCAGGGCCGGGTCGGTGCCCGCGTCCAGCGCGGCCTGCGCGGGCTCGTTCTCGGGCAGCAGCGTTTCCGGTGGCTCCAGCAGGTTCGTCATGGCGCCATCTTGTCACCGGACGCACGAACGCCACCCCGGTGGCCGGGGTGGCGTTCGGCGAGCGGTGCTGCGGTCAGCCGGCCAGCATGCGGCCCGCGGACTTCAGCGTTTCGCAACCGTGCGCGACGCGTGCGGCCATCGCCTGCTCGGCGGCCTTCAGGTAGCTGCGCGGGTCGTAGACCTTCTTGTTCCCGACCTCGCCGTCGATCTTCAGCACGCCGTCGTAGTTCTTCAGCATGTGGTCGGCGATGGGCCGGGTGAACGCGTACTGGGTGTCGGTGTCGATGTTCATCTTCACCACGCCGTAGGACACCGCTTCGTGGATCTCCTCCAGCAGCGAACCGGAACCACCGTGGAAGACCAGGTCGAACGGCTTCGAACCGGCGGGCAGTCCCAGCTTCTCGGAGGCGACCTCCTGGCCCTGCTTGAGGATCTCCGGGCGGAGCTTCACGTTGCCCGGCTTGTAGACGCCGTGCACGTTGCCGAAGGTCGCGGCCAGCAGGTAGCGGCCCTTCTCGCCGGCGCCGAGCGCCTCCACGGTGTGCTCGTAGTCGCCCGCGGCGGTGTAGAGCTTCTCGTTGATGTCGTTGGCGACGCCGTCCTCCTCGCCGCCGACGACGCCGACCTCCAGCTCCAGGATGATCTTCGCCTTGGCGGCGAGGTCCAGCAGCTCGGAGGCGATCTGCAGGTTCTCGTGCAGCTCGATGGCCGACCCGTCCCACATGTGCGACTGGAACAGCGGGTTCTCGCCGCGGTCCACCCGCTCCTGGCTGATCTGGATCAGCGGCCGGACGTAGCCGTCCAGCTTGTCCTTCGGGCAGTGGTCGGTGTGCAGCGCGATGTTCACCGGGTACTTCGCGGCGACGACGTGCGCGTACTCGGCGAGCGCGGTGGCGCCGGTGACCATGTCCTTGACCTTCGTGCCGGAGGCGAACTCGGCGCCACCGGTCGAGACCTGGATGATGCCGTCGCTTTCGGCCTCGGCGAAGCCGCGCAGCGCCGCGTTGAGCGTCTCCGACGAGGTCACGTTGATGGCCGGATAGGCGAACTCACCTGACTTCGCCCGGTCCAGCATCTCCGCGTAGACCTCGGGGGTCGCGATGGGCATCGGTCGTCCTCCTCGGGGGATGGAGTCGTTCTTGGCAGCGGGGAGCCGCGCCGAATCCTACGAGGGCGCGCGAGGTCCGCGCGGGCCTGTGTCGGTCAGCGCTACCCGTTCGCGTCATAGGGAAAACCACTGGATCGGTGCGGATCTGCACCGCTGTCGGAATCCTCACACCTTCGGGGGTGCGGTGTCGCCTGGACGGGTCAGTGCTCAGGAAACCCAGGAGCCGGTGATCGCGTGCCACTCACGGATCGTGGTCGACGCGAGCACCCCCTGCTGGAGGTACGGATCGGCGTCGAGCAGGCGCTGCACCGCCGCCTCGTCCTCGGCCTCGTACACCAGCTGCGCACCGAGGCCGTCCGCGTACGGGCCGCCGGCGAGCAGCACGCCCTGCTCGGCCAACGACTTCGCGTACACCCGGTGGTCCGGGCGCACCGCCAGCCGCCGTTCCTCGTCATCGCCGTAGACCATTTCGACCACGAACTTCGCCATTTCGGACCTCCTCGATCACGGACCTCGCGCGGACGCTACCCGGCCGAGGGACAGCCGCCGGGTGAGCCGGTACTTTCAGATCATGTTCGGGGATTCCTCATCGGGGGTCGAGCGCAGCGTCGAGCAGACGCTGGGCCACCTCCGCGCCATCGACACCGCGTCCACGCCCAACGACCAGCCGCTCACGCTCGAAGACCTGTACCGCCAGCAGCGGATGCGCATGGTCCGGTTGGCGATCCTGCTGGTCGACGAGCCGGCGACCGCGGAGGACGTGGTGCAGGAGGCGTTCACCGGGCTCTACCGCAACTGGTCCGGGCTGCGGGACGCGAAGGCGGCGATCGGCTACCTGCGCACCGCCGTGGTGAACGGCAGCCGTTCGGTGCTGCGCCGCCGCAAGACGGCTCGCGAGTACCAGCCGCCGCACCAGGCCGACGCGCGCTCCGCCGAGTCGCTGGCGATGCTGACCGCCGAGCACCAGGCGGTGGTGGCGGCGCTGGGCGAGCTGCCGCCGCGGCAGCGCGAGGTGCTGGTGCTGCGCTACTACGGCAACCTCACCGAAGCGGAGATCGCGGAGGCCACCGGCGTGTCCAAGGGCACCGTGAAGTCCACGGCCAGCCGCGGCCTGGAGGCCCTGCAGAAGGTCATGCGCTCGCACTGACCGCCCGTCCGCACCGATCACCGGTCACCCACCGCCGTGCGACCGCTGATCAGGTGAGCCGAGTGCGGACCGCGAGCAGCGGGCGCTCCCGCGCCGCGGTCACCGCACCGCCACCGCCATCGACGCGGAACCGGCGCCCGGCCGAGCCGGCGACCATCGAGATCACCCGATCCGCACCGGCCTTTCACCCGGATGCCGTCGCGTCCGCTCCACCGCGCGCCGCTCCGGGTGAAGACCACACCGAACTGGTGTAGACCACCGGAGGCCGGTGCCGGAGGATGGGCGCCGGACGTCGACCACCGCACCCGAGCGCCGCCCGCCGCGCGGCGCAGCCCACCCCGCGGACCGCGGGACGAGGGCCGAACGAAAGTGGGGACCCCCCGTGAGCAGCGCGCACGACACCGGCGCCGGCACCCTCACCGCGAGCCGCATCGTCACCCCGGACGGCGTGCTGGCGGACGGCTGGATCCGGCTGTCCGGCAGCACCATCGCCGAGATCGGCACCGGCCCGGCCCCGGCGGACGCCACCGACCTCGGCGACGGCTGGCTGGTGCCCGGCTTCGTCGACGTGCACTGCCACGGCGGAGGCGGCGGCGCCTTCACCGGCCGCGACCTCGAACAGGCGCAGGCCGCGCTGGCCGCGCACCGCTCGCACGGCACCACCACCATGCTCGCCAGCCTCGTCACCGCCCCCGTCCCCGACCTGGCCGACCAGGTCAGCGCGCTGCGCGACCTCGTGGTGGACGGCCTGATCGACGGCATCCACCTCGAAGGCCCCTTCCTGTCCGAGGCGCGCTGCGGCGCCCACGACCCGGCACTGCTGCGGGCCCCGGACCAGAGCTCGGTGCGCACGCTGCTCGACGCGGGGCGCGGCTCGATCCGGATGGTGACGCTCGCCCCCGAGCTCGACGGCGCGGTCGACGCGGTCCGCACCCTCACCGAGCACGGCGCCATCGCCGCCCTCGGCCACACCGACGCCGTCCGCGAGCAGGTGCTGCCCGCCGTCGACGCGGGCGCCACCGTCGCCACCCACCTGTTCAACGGGATGCGCCCGCTGCACCACCGCGAACCCGGGCCGGTCGGCACCCTGCTGGACGACGACCGCGTCACCGTCGAGCTCATCTGCGACCTGGTGCACCTGCACCCCGCCGTGGTGGCGTTCGCCGCGCGGCACGCGGGCACCGGGCGGACCGTGCTGATCACCGACGCGATCAGCGCCACCGGAGCCGGGGACGGGACCTACGAGCTGGGGAAGCTGCCGGTCACCGTGGTGGACGGGGAACCGCGGCTCGCGGACGGGTCGCTGGCGGGCAGCACGCTCACCATGGACGTCGCGTTCCGCAACCTCGTCACCGGCGCCGGGCTGCCCGTGACCGACGCCGTGCACGCCGCCTCGACCCGACCCGCCGAGCTGCTCGGCGCCGCGGACCGGGTCGGCTCGCTGCGCCCCGGCCTGGCTGCCGACCTGGTGCTGCTGGACGACGACCTGCGGCTGCGCCGCGTCATGAAGTCCGGGGCCTGGGTGGCCTGATGCCCCCGGCACCCGCCCCGCCTCGCCCGACGCGTTCGGCGCCGGGCCGGGCGGTGGCTACCCTGGCTGGCATGGAGAGCTCGCGGGACACCCCGGAAAACCTGTTGTCCGCCGCGCTGCGCGCGCAGGCGGTGGGCGGGCAGGCCGGGAACGCCGCCCCGACTCCGCCGCCGTTCCCGCCGCAGGCACCCCTCCCGCCGCCGGCGCCCGCGCGCCGCAGGCTGCCCGTCGGGCAGGTGCTGCTGTTCGCGGTGCTGCTGGGCGTCGCGGCGGGTGGCGTCGTCGGCGTGCTCACCCTCGGCTGATCCACCGCCACCACCTGCGCTTCCGGACGAACGGGACATCCCGTTCCGGCGCCGCGACGGCCGATCCGGCGGTCTCCGGCGTGGCGGCTTGCGCTGGGGCGGACGGCCGAGGTCGGGCTGGCCGCCCGCGCTCAGCGGGCACCGGTACCGTTGGCGAGCGTGACGACCGAATTCCCCGCGATGCTCAACGCCGCCGGAACGTCCACGCTCGCCCTGCTGCCGTCCTGGCTGGATCCGGAGAACATCGTCAGCTCGCTCGGCCCGTTCGCGCTGATCGGCGTCTGCCTGATCATCTTCGCGGAGTGCGGCCTGCTGATCGGGTTCTTCCTCCCCGGCGACTCGCTGCTGTTCGTGACCGGCCTGTTCGTGGCGACCGGGGCGATCTCCACGCCGCTCTGGCTGACCTGCCTGCTGCTGGCGGTGTGCGCGTTCGTCGGCAACGTGACCGGGTACTGGATCGGCCGCAAGGTCGGGCCGACCCTGTTCAACAAGCCCGACTCGAAGCTGTTCAAGGCCGAGCACGTGGACAAGACCCACGAGTTCTTCGAGCGCTACGGTGCGCGGGCGATCATCCTGGCGCGCTTCGTGCCGATCGTGCGCACGTTCATCACCGCCGTCGCCGGCGTCGGGCAGATGGACCAACGGAAGTTCTTCGCCTACTCGGCCGTGGGCGCGGTGCTGTGGGCCGCGGGCATGACCGTGCTCGGGTTCTTCCTCGGGAACATCCCGATCATCAAGGAGAACCTCGAGGCGATGGCGATCCTGATCGTCTTCATCTCGATCGTGCCGATCATCGTCGAGTACGTGCGCGGCCGCCGGACGAAGGCCAAGGACGCGGCCTGAGCCACCGACCACCCCGAAGGGGGGGCCGCACCCCGGCCGGGCCTTTTCACGTCCTCACCAGGCGCGGGACGGGTCCGCGTGCTGCGCGACCCAGGCGTGCATCGCGATGCCCGCGGCGACCCCGGCGTTGATGGAGCGGGTCGAACCGAACTGGGCGATGGACACCACCAGGTCGGCGGTGCCCCGCGAGTCGGTGCCGAGCCCCGGGCCCTCCTGGCCGAACAGCAGCACGCAGCGCTCCGGCAGCGCGGTGCGCTCCAGGGGCGTCGCGCCGGGGGTGTTGTCCACGGCGACGATTGCGAGCCCCTGCTCGGCGGCGAACTCGCGCAGCGACACCAGGTCCGGGTGGTGGTGCACGTGCTGGTACCGGTCGGTGACCATCGCGCCGCGCCGGTTCCAGCGGCGGCGGCCCACGATGTGCACGGCACGCGCGGCGAACGCGTTCGCGGTCCGCACCACGGTGCCGATGTTGTGGTCGTGCTGGAAGTTCTCGATGGCGACGTGGAAGTCGTGCCGCCGGGTGTCCAGGTCGGCGACGACGGCGTCGCGGCGCCAGTACCGGTAGTGGTCGACGACGTTGCGGCGGTCGCCGTTCGCGAGCAGCTCCGGGTCGTAGCGCTCGTCGTCCGGCCACGGGCCGGGCCACGGGCCGACGCCGACCTCGGGACCCCACTCGGTGGGGCCGGGTTCGCCGGCGGCCCGTTCCTCGGTCACCGGTTCTGCGCCGGTCGGTCCTCCGGTCACCGGTTCTGCGGCCACCGGTTCCTCGCCGACCGGTCCTCCGGCCACCAGTTCCCCGGGGCGCTCCGGCGCTCCCACGTCCTGGTTCATCGTCCGGCCGGCCCCTCCCACGGCACGGCGCCGTGCAGGTCGACCAGCAGGTCCAGCATCGGCAGCACCGACTCCGGGGTCGCGGCCCCGGCGCGGAACGCGACCAGGTGCTCCGGGGCGAACTCCAGCACCACGCCGGCGGTCCGCTCGTCCGCGAGCAGCGAACGAGCCGTCGCGGCCGGCAGCACGCGGCGGGCGAACTCGGCGTCCGTCGAGGTCAGCAGGTAGGTGCGGTCGAACTCCGCGTCGCCCAGCTCGACCCGCAGGTCCTGGCCGAGCGCGCCGAACGCGCCGGACCGGGCCAGCCGCAGCTCCGGACCGGCCACCGGCCGGGGCAGCGCCACCGCCACCCCGAAGGTGAACACCCGCTGTCCGAAGCCCGGCGGGCGCCGCAGCTGCACGGCCTCGAAGGGCAGTCCGCGGTGCCGACCGGCCAGGTGGAAGTGGTCCTGCAGCCCGCGGGAGCTCGCGAACTCGCGCAACGCCCGCACCCGCTTCCACAGGTCGTCCGCGGGCACCTGCCGCCAGTCCGCGCCCGCGCGCAGCAGCCGCTGGTAGTTCCGGACGGAGCGCTTGCGGCCGAGCACGGCCACCGCGACACCGGCCGCCAGGACCAGGACGATCAGCAGGAACGCGAGCGGGACGATCGCACCCACGGGATCAGCTCAACCCGAGGTCGGACAGGTCCAGCAGCGAGCGGTAGGTCAGCCCGGCGGCCTCGATGGCCTCCTTGGCTCCGGTGCCCCGGTCCACCACGGTCACCACGCCGACGATGTCGGCGCCCTCCTCCCGCAGCGCCTCCACCGCGGTGAGCACGCTGCCGCCGGTGGTGGAGGTGTCCTCCACCGCGAGCACCTTGCGGCCCGCCACGTCGGGCCCTTCGATGCGGCGCTGCATGCCGTGGGACTTGGCGTTCTTGCGCACCACGAAGGAGTCCAGCGGGCGGCCGGACGCGTGCATCATGGCGGTCGCGACCGGGTCGGCGCCCAGGGTCAGCCCGCCGACGGCGTCGTGTTCCCAGTCCGCGGTGAGCTGCCGCAGCAGGGTGCCGATGAGGGGGGCGGCGGCGTGGTGCAACGTCGCCCGGCGCAGGTCGACGTAGTAGTCGGCTTCCTTCCCGGAGGACAGCGTCACCTTGCCGTGCACGACGGCGATCTCGGTGACGAGCCGGGCGAGTTCGGCGCGTTGTTGCTGGTCGACCTGAGTCACGAGCCCCGATCCTACTGCCGCCCCACCGCGCCGGATCAGGTGCGGCCGGGAACGGTGCGGTGGACGACGGCGCGCTGCACCCGGAGCGGGATGAGCCGCCCGACGGTGACCAGGGCCTTGTACTGCGGGCTGGGGATGGACACCGAGCGGCCGCGGCGCAGGTCGGTGAGGCCTTCGTGCACCACGTCGTCGGCCCGCAGCCAGAACGCCTTCGGCAACCGGCTCATGGACAGCCCGGCGCGCTGGTGGAACTCGGTGCGGGTGAACCCGGGGCACAGCGCCATCACCCGCACGCCGGTGCCGGTCAGCGCGGAGGCGAGCCCCTCGGAGAACGTCGTCACCCACGACTTGGTGGCCGCGTAGGTCGATCCGGCCACCGAGAAGAACCCGGCCACGCTGGACAGGTTGATCACGTCGCCGCCACCGCGGGCCCGCATGCCGGGCACCGCGGCGTGGGTCAACCGCAGGACGGCCGCCACGTTGAGGTCGAGCTGCTTGCGCAGCGTCGCCGCCTCGGTGTCCCAGAAGGCGCCGCCGGTGCCGAACCCGGCGTTGTTGACCAGCAGGTCCACCGGCCGCCGCTCGTCCGCGACGCGCCGCTCCACCTCGGCGAGCTGGGCGTCGTCGGCGAGGTCGGCGACGAGCACTTCGACGGTGACCCCGTGCCGGTCGCGCAGCGCCGCGGCGAGCGCTTCCAGCCGCGCGGCGTCGCGGGCGACGAGCACCAGGTCGTGCCCCTCGGCGGCCAGCCTGCGGGCGAAGGCGTTGCCGATTCCGGAGGTGGGGCCGGTGACGAGTGCGGTAGGCATGGTGCGCACCGTATCGCCTCGCCGACCGGAACCGGTCAGGCCTGGTTCTCGGAGTGCTCGGCCCGGTCCACGCGGACGGTGTCGTTGGTGTCCGCGGGGGAGCCGGCTCCGGTCGCGCCCTTGAGCTGCCGGGTCGGTTCCTCGGCGGCGGGCTCGGGCTCGTTCGGGTCGGTCTCGAACGGGTCGATGATGTCGGCGAGTTCGCCGAGGGCCCGCAGCAGGCGTTCCAGGCGGGCCGGGTCGGCGCTGTCGGGTTCGATCGCGGCGAGCACCCAGTCCTGCTCCAGCCACACCACGGTCACGTCGGGCCCGACCTCCTCGGCCGCGTCGACGAGCGACGGGGTGACCAGCGGGCGGGCCGCGGCGACCTCGGTGACGAAGGCGTAGCGGGACCCGACCGGGCCGAGCAGGTCCAGCCCGGAGTCCTGCGGCACCGGCACGTCCGGCTGCCACAGCTCCAGGGTGGTGCCGACGCTGCGGCGGCAGCGGACGCCGGCGAGCACGGTGGCGACCTTGCCGTTGGTGGTGAGGTCGAGGACGTAGACCTGGCGCCGTCCGTCGGCGGTGAACGTGGAGCCCGCGACGACGTCGGTGGCGGTGCCGCCGGCGTGCTGCGCGAGGGCGCCGCGCTCCCAGCGCGTCGGCAGCACTTGGTCGACCTCCGCGAACTGCCAGCCGCGCAGCGCCGCCCAGCGCCGCCGCTCCCGGTTGTTCGGGGCGCGTCGTGTGCGGTCGGCGATCAGCAGCGCGATGCCCGCGGCGATCGCGAGGACGGCGACGAGGAACCAGACCCAGGCAGGGATACCCACACCGCGCAGGGTAGTCCCGTCCGCATCCTCCGCGAAGATCGCCGGGGTCCCCGTCCCGGAATTGCGCCATCCGTGCGAGCTGCGCTGCACGGATGGTCCGCGGCGGGTGCGCGCTGCGAAGGCGACCGGGTTCGGAGCGTCCGTTTCGCCCGGCCCGGTCGGCGATGGGGTGATCACCCGGTCGTCCCGGGGCCGGACGCGAAGAAGGACGGGTGCGGTGGCCCGCGCCCGTCCTCGTTGCTTCTTCCATCGGCCCGCCTGATCGACTTCTGGAGCGGCCGAACGGGTGAACATCGGCCGGAATCCGCTCAGGCCGGGTCGGCGCGGCGCATGGCGTGGACCTCGGGCCAGTCGGGTGCCGCGCCCGGCAACGGGTCCCGGTCCCCGGCGCGGAGCCCTTCGACGACGGCGGCGAGGTAGCGGGCGCGCAGCTCGGCGCGGCGCGGTTCGGCGACCGGCAGCGCCGGGTTGAGGTGCTTGAACAGCAGCACCACGTCGGCGGCGGTGAAGTCGGAGCGCAGCTCGCCTGCGTCGTGCGCGGCCCGCACCACCTCGTCCACGGATGCGGCCATGTCGCGGCGGGCGGCGAGGTAGTCGGCGCTGTGCGCGACGCCCGGCTCGTCCGGGGGCAGCACGGTGCCGACCCCGCTGCCTTCGGCGAGGCAGCGGCGCAGGAAGCCGGTGAACGCCCGCCACGGGTCGGGTTCTCCGGCGCGGGCCGCGTCGGCTTCGGCGACGATGCGGCGCAGGCAGCTGATCCGCACCTGCTCGGCGAGGTCGGTCTTGCTGGGCCAGCGGCGGTAGATGCTGGCGACGCCGACTCCGGCGCGGTGCGCGACGTCCGCGATGGGCGCGTCGAAGCCCTGCTCGGCGAACACTTCGCGAGCCGCGGCGATGACGCGCTCTGCGTAGCCGGCGGAGCGCTGCGCTGTGGTCATGACCACAGGATACGCGGGAGCGGAATGTTCCGGTCCGGTCCCGGGTTGCTGCGGAGCGGAATCGTCCGTTCCGCACGAGGAGAGCCATGACCACCCCGGAGCTCGCACTCGACCGCCCGCTGCGCGCGGGCACCGCCCGACCGGAGATGACCCGGCGCGGCGCCTTCTGGTTCGCCGGCGCGCTGCTGGCCCTGTTCCTGATGGCCTCCACCGCGCCGTCCCCGATGTACGCGATCTACCAGCAGCGCTGGGGTTTCTCCGCGACGGTGCTGACCGAGGTGTTCAGCGCCTACATGGTCGGCATCCTCGCCGCGCTGCTGCTGGTGGGCGCGCTGTCGGACCGGGTGGGACGGCGGCCGGTGCTGCTGGCCGCGCTCGGGCTGGAGATCGTCGCGGTGCTGCTGCTGGCGTTCGCGCCGGGCGTGGGCTGGTTGTTCGCCGGGCGCGCGCTGCAGGGCATCGCGACCGGCGCGGCGACGGGGGCGATCAGCGGTTCGCTGCTGGACTTCCAGCCGCCCGGCACCAGCCGCGGCGCCACCTTGAACGGGGTCTCCGCCGGGGCCGGGATGGCGCTGGGGTCGGGCCTGGCCGGAGCCCTGGTGCAGTTCGCGCCGGCGCCGACGGTGCTGGCCTACCTGCTGCTGGTCGCCGGGTTCGCGGTGGCGGTACCGCTGGTGTGGCTGATGCCGGAGCCGGTGCGCGGCAGCAGGCTCCCGCTGCGCGTGGCGCTGCGCCCGCAGCGGCCCGGGGTGCCCGCGGGGCGCGGCAGGGCGTTCGCACTGCTGGCGACCACGATGCTCGCGGCCTGGACGGTCGGCGGCATGTTCATGTCGCTGGGCCCTTCGGTGGCGAAGAGCCTGGTCGACGGCTCGCCGTACCTGGTGGGCGGGCTCTCGGTCGTCGCGGTGGCCGGGGTGGGTGCGGTGGCGCTGCTGCTGCTGTCCGGGTGGCTGGGCCAGCGGACGGTCCGGGTCGCGGCGCCGGTGCTGATCGCCGGGCTGGCCGTGGTGGCCGGGTCGGTGCTCGGCGGGAGCGCCGTCGGGTTCTTCGCCGGGTCGGCGGTGGTCGGGGCCGGCTGGGGGATGATGTTCATGGGCGGGTTCCGGCTGCTCACCGGGCTGGCCGACCCGGAGAACCGGGCGGCGACCTCGTCGATGATCTACATCGTGGCGTACCTGTCGGCGACGGTGCCGAGCATGCTGCTCGGCATCCTCACCACGTACGCGGGCCTGACCACGACGACCGTCGTCTTCGCCGCCGTGGCCGCCCTCTTCGCCGCCGTGGCCTGGCTCAGCACCTACGCCCGCCACTGACCCGAGTCGTCCTCCCCGCCAGCGGCGAAGCCGCTGAGCGGAGACCCAGCACGCAACGGGACCACCCGCGGGTTCTCAGCGCTTTCCTCGCGAGGACAGCG
>NZ_JAIUKC010000166.1:0-24452 GCF_020177435.1 Saccharopolyspora sp. 7B
GCCCAGGCGCTGCCCGCCCGCGCCAACGTCGACCGCACCCCCGCACCGGCCCGCACCGCCAGCGCCGCCGCCTCGTGCGCGGCCGCGGTCCCGCGCACCATGCCGCGACCGTGCCCGCCGTCCGCGACCACCGCGTCGACCCGGCCCAGCTCCGCGGCGTGCTCCTCGACGGCCCGGCGCTCCGCGCCGAACACCGCCACCAGGGCCGCCGCGGTCTCCCGCGAATGCGCGCCGGTGCCGGGGTACTCGGCCCCGCGGACGAGCCGTTCGAGCACCGCCGAGGGGGCCGGAGGGGCCGGGACCCGGCGGCGGACGCGCTTGCCGTACGCGGGCGTGTCGGCGGAGGCGCGCCAGAACCGCTCCAGCTCCGCGTCCAGCCAGCTCAGCGTGAGCGAGACGCCCGCCATGTCCAGGCTCGTCACCAGTTCCCCGGCCTCCGGCTCCACCGGTTCCATCCCGGCGCCGCGCAGCCGCCGCGCCACGTCGTTCCACAGCACGAACAGCTCCTCACGACCGGTGCTGCCCAGCCCGTTGAGCAGGACGCCGACCCGGGAACCGGCATCGGCCGGGGCCTCGGCCAGCAGACCGTCCACCAGGAGTTCCGCGAGCCGGTCGGCCGACGGGAGGTCCAACTCGGAGGAACCGGGCTCGCCGTGGATGCCCAGCCCCAGGCCCATCTTCCCGGCCGGCACCTCGAACAGCGGCTCGCGCCCGCCGGGCAAGGTGCAGCCCTCGAAGGCGACGCCCAAGCTGCGGGTGCGGTCGTCGGCCAGCCGCGCGGCCCGCTCCACCTCGTCGAGCGCCAGCCCCTCCTCCGCGGCCGCGCCCGCCACCTTGAACACCGCGAACGCACCCGCGATCCCCCGCCGCGCCGACCTCAGCCCGGCGGGCGCCGAGGCCACGTCGTCGGTGACCACCGTGGTGCGGCAGTCGATGCCGTCCAGCCGCAACCGCTCCTGCGCGGCACCGAACCCGGCACCGTCTCCCGCGTAGTTGCCGAGGACGAACAGCACCCCGGCACCGCAGTGCACCGCGCGGGCGACCGACAGCACCGCCCGCGGCGACGGCGGGGCGAACACGCCGCCCACCACGGCACCATCGGCGAAACCCGGCCCGACCAAGCCGAAGAACGCCGGGTAGTGCCCGGCTCCGCCGCCGACGACCACCGCCACCTTGCCCTCGTCCGCGGGCACCGCCCGCACCACGCCGCCCTCGACCCGGCGCACCTGGTCCACGTGCAGATCGCAGAACCCGGCGAGCGCGTCCTCGGCGAACGAGGCCGGGTCGTCGAACAAGCGCGTCATCGTTCCCTCACTGGATCACCGGCGGGCGCTCCCGCGCCGGCTACCAGGGTGCGGTGCGCGGACACCGCCGCGCCGGATGACCTTCCCGCCTCACAGCACCAGATCCGCGGCCAGCACCAGCAGCAGCGCCACCACCGACATGATCGACTGCGCGACCGTGTACACCTGGAACGCGCCGCGGGTGGACAGGCCCAGCATGGTGCGGAACATCCAGAAGGTGTTGTCGCTGACGTGCCCGCCGAAGCTCGCCCCCGCCGCCGCGGCCAGCGCCACCAGCACCGCAGGGGTGTCCAGACCGCCCACCACCGGCGCCAGCAGGGTCGCCGCCGTGATCGCCGCGACCGAACCCGAACCCTGCGCCAGCCGCAGCAGCGCCGCCACCAGCCACGCCAGCAGCAGCGGCGAAGCGCTGCCCGCGTGGAACATCCCGGAGACCACGTCGCCCACGCCGGTCCTGCTGATCACCTCGCCGAGCGACCCCGCCACGCCGGTGAACAGCAGGATCGTGCCGCTCGTGGACGCACCCCTCGTCAGCGCCCGCTCCACGGCATCGCGGGACAGCGTCCACGCGGTCAGCGCGCACCCGATCAGCAGACCGATCAGCAGCGCCACCACCGGATCCGCCAGGAACGAGATCCAGCCGATCGCCGCGCCCGCCGTCTCCGTCACCGTGCCCAGCACGATCAGCGCCAGCGGCACCAGCACCGGCAGCACCAGCACGACCAGCGGCAGGGTGCGGCGCGGCGATTCCTCCGGGGCCACGTCCATGCCCTGGAACCCGTCCCCGGCCGACGCCTCGTCCTTGGCCGGGTCCCAGGTGCGGCGCATCAACCTGCCGTGCAGGAACACCGAGATGATGATCGCGAGCACCCCGATCCCGATGCCGCACACCAACATCGCGCCCAACCCGACGCCGAGCGAGCCGCTGACCGCCAGCGCCGCCGCTCCCGGCAGCACCATCAGCAGGCCCACCTCCAGGCCGATCGCCAGCGAACCGCCGACGGCGGCCACGCTCGCCCCGGTGCGCGCCGCCACCGAGCGGGCGATCGGCGCAAGCATCACCAGCGCCACGTCGAAGTAGATCGCCGGGAACACGACACCGGAGGACAGGCCCAGCGCGTACGGCGACCGGGACTTCCCGAACGCCTTCAGGAACAGCTCGACGATGCGCTGCAACGTCCCCGTCGCCGACAGCAGCGATCCGAGCAGCACGCCGAACCCGATGATCAGGCCGACCTCCGCCATCAGACCGCCGAAGCCGTCCGTGACGGCCTTCGCCGTGCCCTCGAACCCGAGGCCGGTGGCCAGCCCCAGGTACAGCGAGCCGAGCACCAGCACGATGACCGGGTTGAGCCGCGCCCCGACGATCAGGGCGACGATGCCGACGACCGCGATCGTCGTGTGCAGCAGCAGGAGGGAGGGGGCCATGTTCGCTCCGTGATCCTCGTCGTTGAGGCGGTGCCGCGGGCGGGACGTGAGCTTCCACGAGCACGTCCCCGCACGTCGCGGCGGGTCGGTCCGGGACGCGTCAGTTGATGTGCGAGCCACCGTTGATGTCGAAGGTGGCGCCGGTGATGTAGCCGACGTCCTCCCCGGCCAGGAACGCGATCGTCGCGGCGACGTCGCCGGTCCGGCCGTTGCGGCCCACCGGCACGTCGGCGATCAGCTCCTCCTTGCGCTCCCCGGTGAGCAGGCCCCCGGTGATGTCGGTGTCGATCAGCCCGGGCGTGACGGCGTTGACGACCACCCCGTTCGGCCCGACCTCCCTGGCCAGCGCCCTGGTGAGCCCGAGCACGGCGGCCTTCGCCGCGGAGTAGTGCGAGCCGCCGAACACGCCGCCGCCGCGCTGCGCGCTGACCGAGGACACGTTGACGATGCGGCCGTAGCCCCGCTCGACCAGGCCGGGCAGCACCCGCTGGGTCACCAGGTACGTGCCGGTGACGTTGACCTTGAACACCAGGTCCCACTCGGCGGGCGCGATGTCCAGGAAGCGGGTCGGCCGGGTGATGCCCGCGTTGTTGACCAGCGCGGCGATCGGGGGCAGCTCCGAGTTCTCGACGGCGGTGACCGCGGCGTCCACCGAGTCCTGGTCGGTGACGTCGGCCCGCACGCCCAGGGCGCGCACGCCGTGCTCGGCCGCGACCAGCGAGGCCGTGGCCTCGGCGGCGGCACCGTCGAGGTCCAGCACGGCGATGTCGAAACCGGCGGCGGCGAGCCTGCGGGCGGTCTCCCGGCCGATGCCGCGCTCCGAGCCGGCTCCGGTGATCAGGGCGGTGCGGGCGGTGTCGGACATGCGGGTCCTCCTGAGTTCGGTCCGGTGCGGCGCCGGGGCCGGTGCCGCGAGTCGTGGGTGCCGCGCGTGCGGCGGGGTGTCGCAGGTGGAGATGGGTTGCCGCGCGTTGCGGCGGATCGGGACGGGGTGCCACGAGTCGTTGCCGGGCGCCCGCCGCGTGGTGGCTCGGTGCCGCGGTCAGAGCAGCGCGGTGATCGCGTCTTTCGCGGCGGCGGCCGCGGCGGGGCGTTCCTGCTCGCGCACGTCGTGCGTTTCGAGTTCCAGCACGTACCGGCCGCCGTAGCCGGCCTTCCGCAGCGCCCGGACCACCCCGGCGAAGTCGGCGCGGCCGCGGCCGATGCTGAGGTTGATGTCACCGGGCTCGGCGTCGCGCAGGTGCACGTGCTCGATGCGCTCGGCGAAGTCCCCGGCGAACGCGACCTCGTCGAAACCGCCCGCCACCACGTGGCTGACGTCGAACACGAACCCGGCCGACTCGGCGGGAACTCGCTCCAGCAGCGCGGCCGCGCGGTCCGCGGTGTGGCAGAAGCGGAAGTGGTGCAGCCCTTCGACCAGCAGCCGCACCCCGTGCTCCGCCGCGAGGTCGCCGAGCGAGCGCAGGCCGCGTGCGATCCGGTCGAGGTCGGTCCGCTCGTCCGCGAACGGCTCCCGCTGCTGCGCGCCGCAGGGCACGATGACCGCCGCGTCCAGCTCGGCTGCGAGCTCCACGAGCCCCCGCCCGGCGGTGAGCAGGTCCCGCTCGTCGAGCCGCGGATCGTTGAGCGGGCCGGGGTCGACGTTGATCGCCCAGTTGCGCAGCCCGGAACCCCGCACGAGCTCCACGAGGTCGTCCACGGGCCCGGTCAGCGGGGTGGGGATGTGGTCGCACACGCCGGGCAGGCCGCCGAGGTCGATGCCGTCGAAGCCGAGTTCGCGGATGGTCGCGAGCGCCTCGGCCACCGGCAGCCGCCGGAACGAGATCGTCGAACAGCCCAGCTCCGGCATCTGCCTCACTCCTTCGTGCGTCAGGTAGCGCACAGTTAACGACGCGTCGAGTCGACTGTCAACAGTCGACCGTTATTCGCCGACCCGGCCGTGGACTACGATGTGCGGGTCAGCGAGCAGAGAGGCGATCCACTGGTGTCCCTGGATGTTCCGGCGCTCGGCGGCGTCGACCGGCAGACCCTGCGCGAGCAGTCGCTGCGCAAGCTGCGCGAGGCGATCAGCAGCGGGCAACTCGAACCCGGCAGGCGGCTGATCGAGACCGAGCTCAGCGAAGCGCTCTCCGTTTCCCGCGGGACCCTGCGCGAAGCCCTCCGCCACCTCGTGCAGGAAGGGCTCGTCGTCGCCGACGAACGCGGCAAGCTGCTGGTGCGAGCGCTCAGCGGCGCCGAGGTCCGGGACATCTTCGCGGTGCGCGCCGCCCTCGAATCGCTGGCCGTGGAGACGCTGTGCGGCGCCGACGACCGCGCCGCGATCGTCGGCGAACTGCGCGCGGCCGTCGACCGGCTGCGCGACCTCGGCCAGGACATGGCCGCGCTGGTCGAGGCGGACCTCGCCTTCCACCAGCGGATGTGCGAGCTCACCGGCAACGCCGCGCTCGTGCAGTCCTGGCAGCACATCTCCGGGCTGACCCGCGCCACCATCGTGCGCTCCGGCCCGGAGCTGGCGGTGCGGAACATGGCCTGGCAGCGGCACTCGCCGATCGTCGACGCCATCGAAGCGGGCGACTCCACCCGGGCCCGCGAAGTCGTGCGCGAACACATGCAGGAGACCGCCGAGCGGATCGTGGCGGTGCTGCGGGACTGAGGGGCGCGTTCCCCGCGCACCGCCCCTGCCGGTGACCGCCGCTGCGCCTATCCTCCCCGCATGGCTCCAGAGCCGGTGGACGTCTGGGCGATGGCCGACCTGGTCACGCCCTTCGCCGTGCGCACCGCCGCCACGCTGCGCCTGGCCGACATCGTCCAGGACGGCGAGCTCCCGCTCGACGAGATCGCGAAGCGGTCCGGAGCCGAGGCCGATCCGCTCGGCAGGGTGCTGCGGTACCTGGTGCGGCGCGGGTTGTTCACCGAACCGGAACCGGACGTCTTCGGCCCCAACGAGGCCTCCCGCGCCCTCCAGGCCGACGCCCCGGGCGGCAGCCGCGAATGGCTCGATCTGGACGGCGCCGTCGGCCGCGCCGACCTGGCCTTCGTGGAACTCGTCGAGCAGGTCCGCGGCCACCACGCCGCGTATCCCGCCGCGTTCGGCCGCTCCTTCCGGGAGGACCTCGCGCACGACCCGCAGCTGTCGGACTCCTTCGACGACCTGATGGAGACCAAGTCCGACGAGCTGGCCCCGGCCATCGCCGCGGCGGTCCCCTGGGAGCGGTTCGGGCGGGTGACCGACGTGGGCGGTGGCAAGGGCGTGCTGCTCGCCGAACTCCTGGAACGGCACCCGGATCTGCTCGGGACGCTGGTGGACCTGGCCGGCCCCGCCGGAACCGCGGAGGGGTACCTGGAGTCGCGTGGGGTGCGCGATCGCGCCGAGGTCGTCGTCGGCGACTTCTTCGACCCGCTACCGCCGGGCGCCGACGCTTACGTGCTGTGCGACGTCCTCGGGGATTGGGAGGACGCGGACGCGGTGCGGCTGCTCGGCCGGTGCGCCGAGGCCGCCGGCGCGGACGGCCGGGAGGGCAGCGTGCTCATCATCGAACTCCTGCCGGACCAGGACGGCGAGTTCACCGAGATGGACCTGCGGCTGATGGTCTACGTCGGTGGCCGGATGCGCGCCTCGACCGCACCGGGCGCATCGTCGGCGCGGCCGGGCTGTTCATCGCCTCCGTCACCAGGCTCGACGACGGTCACGGCGTCATCGAATGCCTTCCGGACCGGTGAGCTCGGCGAGCCCGAGCTTGACCCGCAACTTCTCCGGCAGGTCGGCGGCGGCCGCGACCACGTGCTCGCGGCGGTCCCGGTCGCCCAGGTTCAGCGCGAGCACGTCGGCGACGGTCACCGCGTGCTCCGGCCTGCTGAGCACGTCGACCGGATCTCCCGCGGTGATCTCCCCCGGCTGCTCCACCGCCAGGTAGGCGCCGGGGCGACCGACCGCGGCGAACCGCTTCACCAGGCCCTTGACCTCCCAGAACCCCGCGAACACCCGGCACGGGTCGCGCGGTGCGGTCACCCGCAGCACCGCACCGCCGATCCGCCAGCGCTCCCCCACCAGGGCGGTGCTCGCGTCGCAGCCGACCAGGCTCAGGTTCTCCCCCGCGTTGCCGGGCACCAGTTCCCTGCCCAGTTCCGCAGACCAGAACCGCAGGTCCTCGACGTCGAAGGCGTAGGCCGCCTGGTACCAGGCGCCGTGGTGCTTGCGGTCCACCACGGCGTCGCCGTGCACACCGCTCCCGGTGAACCGCACCGGCCCCGGCACCGGTCGCTTGTCGATGCCGGTGCTGCCCATCCGGCCCGTCCACTCGCCGGTCCGCAGGACCGCGATGTTCACTGACTGCACATGGCCCACCCGGTCAACCTATGTTCGTCCCCGGCTCCGGCGCACGAGGTTTTCCGCCACACGGCCGAGCGGACCGGGCAGTTCAGCGCAGGCGGGCACCCGCGGCATCGAGCGCGGTCCGAGCCTGCTCGACGAGTTCGCGGACGAGTTCGGCGGCGGGCCGCGGTGTCACCTGCGCGTAGGTCTGCCCCGCCCACAGCGACATCGCCTCCGGGTCGTCGGCGCGCCCGGCCGCGCCGCGCACCGGCTTGGTCAGGTGGTGCAGCTGCGGGTAGGCGGCCGGGGCGTGCGGCCCGTGCTCCCGCAGGAAGCGGTTGACCAGACCCCGCGCCGGACGCCCGCTGAACGCCCGGGTGATCGCGGTGCTCCTGGTGCCCGCCGCGAGCTCGGCGCGCTGGGTCGGCGCGGTGCCCGCTTCCGCCGACACCAGGAATGCGGTGCCGAGCTGCGCGGCCACCGCGCCGGCCGAGAGCACCGCCGCCAGATCTGCGCCCGTCACGACACCCCCAGCGCCGACCAGCGGCAGGTCGACCACCCCGGAGATCGTGCGCAGCGCGCCCAGCAGCCCGTACGGCTCCCCGCCCGCGGGCGAGTCCGGATCGTCCTCGAACACGCCGCGGTGCCCACCCGCTTCGGAGCCCTGCACGCACAACAGGTCGACCCCGACCTCGGCGGCCAGCCGCGCCTCGTCCGGTGTCGTGACGGTGCAGACCACCTGCGCGCCGGCCTCGTGCAACCGGTCCACTGTGGACCTCTCCGGGCGCCCGAAGGTGAACGACACCACCGGAACCCGTTCGTCGATCACCAGCTCCACCTTGGCCTGGTACAGGTCGTCGTCCCAGTGACCGGACCCGGCCTGCACTCCGTAGCGCTCGGCCTCGGCCGCCACCCGCTCCCGGTACTCCGCCAGGTCCAGGTCCCGCCGCGGGCCGGGCACGAACAGGTTCACGCCGAAGGGTTCCGAGCTGAGCTCGCGCACCCGCCGGATCTGCCCTGCCAGGTCGTCTTCTGCGAGGTAGCCCGCGGCCAGGAAGCCGAATCCGCCCGCGCCGCCGACCGCGGCCACCAGTTCGGGCGTGGAGATCCCGCCCGCCATCGGCGCCGCGATCACCGGTGCGTTCCGCTGCTCGATCATGTCCCGGACCCTAGTGACGGCCCAGATCACGCGCGAGTGGCGCGCTCCGCCGGGTCGGACGGATCACACCCCTCCCACCTGTTCGCATTCCGGCCGTCCGGCCCGGGAATCCGGGTGGTCTCGGATCGAGGCGTTCCCGCGCCACCACCGAAGGTCTGCGACCCGCGCCACGAGTGCGCCGGGCGTGTACCGAACGCGAAAACGAGCTGTGAACGACCTTGCCCGCGGCCACCCCGGCGGCGAATCTCTTGGCACAGCAAGCGATCGAGCACGAGAACGGGTGATCCTCATGAACACGACCGCCGAACAGACCACCGCCGCCGAGCCCCGCTCGCACGTCCGCCGCATCGCGTTCGCCGCGATTGCGGTGCCCGCGCTGATGGTCGGGCTGGCGCTGCCCGCGAACGCCGCGGAGCTCACCCCGATCGCCGAAGCCCTGGACACGACCGTGGCCGCCACGCTGTCCTCGCTGGGCGCAGCGCTGGACGCGCTGGGCCTGGCGGCCTGACCCGGTGCCCGGCCGCCCGGCGCGTGGGCGGCCGGGCCCCGCGAGCCCCCCGGGCGCCGGTCCTCATGGTCGCAACCCCGCCACCAGGTCGGCGGGGGTCAACTTGATCGGGAACGGCTGCTGCACCTCGAACACCTCGTCCTCGCGCGCGCGGGCGATCCGCTGGTACCCGGACCCGCCCACCAGCTCCCACGCGGTGATCGACGGCTCCTCCAGGTCCGGGTCCACCAGCCAGAAGAACCGAGCGCCCAACCGCGCGTAGACCGCCTTCTTCAACGTCGAGTCCTTGATCCTGCTGCTCGCCGAGACCACCTCGACCGCCAGCACCGGGGCGGTGGGCAGGTTCCGCAGCGTCAGGTCGTCGTGGCGGGCCACCAGGACGTCCGGCCGCAGCTCGGTGAACGGGTCCGGGCGCACCGCGAACGGCGCGGGCAGCACCCGGTACTCCGCGGTGCAGGCGATGTGCAGCTGCGAGGCCAGCTCCACCACCGCCGCCTGGTGCGGCCAGCCGGGCAGCGCGCTCACCATCAGCTCGCCGTCGACCAGCTCGTACCTGCGGCCGTCCTCCGGGGAACCGTCCAGGTCGTGCACGCTGAACGGCCGTCCCGCCCCCGTCTCGATCCGCATGATCGCCACCTCTTCCCGCTCGTCGCTGCGCTCCGGCGGCACGAGCGCCACCGGAACCGGTCTGCGATGAAGAGGGGTCAACCCGCCGTTCTGATACAGCGCTCACCGGAAGGTGTGAAAACGCAGTGGGGGGGGGGGGCCGTTCGGGGACTCCCGCCCACTCGCACCATTGCGATCACGCACACCCCGCCACAGGGCCGCTGGTGCGTCTGAGATGAGCGCTCCCGCGACGAGCGCTCAGCCGTGCTGCCGGGTGGGGAACGCGGTTCCGGCCGCCGCGGACCGGAACCGCCGCTCCCCGCCCGTCCGGCGCCTCGGCACCGGATCAGGTCGCGATCAGAACTGCGCGGCCTCGGTCGAGCCGGCCAGCGCGGTGGTCGACGAGTCCGGGCTGACCGCCGTGCTGATCAGGTCGAAGTAGCCGGTGCCCGCCTCGCGCTGGTGGCGGGTGGCCGTGTAGCCCTGCGCCTCCGCGGCGAACTCGCGCTCCTGCAGGTCCACGTAGGACGTCATGCCGTCCGCCGCGTAGCCCTTGGCCAGGTCGAACATGCCGTAGTTCAGGGCGTGGAAACCGGCCAGCGTGATGAACTGGAACTTGTAGCCCATGTGGCCGAGCTCGCGCTGGAACTTGGCGATGGTGCTGTCGTCCAGGTTCTTCCGCCAGTTGAACGACGGCGAGCAGTTGTAGGCCAGCATCTGGTCCGGGTACTTGGCCTTGATCGCCTCGGCGAACTGCTTGGCGACCTCCAGGTCCGGCTTCGAGGTCTCCATCCAGATCAGGTCCGCGTGCGGCGCGTAGGCCAGACCGCGGGTGATGCAGGGCTCGATCCCGTTGGTGACCTTGTAGAAGCCCTCGGAGGTGCGCTCACCGGTCACGAACTTCTGGTCGCGCTCGTCGATGTCGCTGGTCAGCAGCGTCGCGGCCTGCGCGTCGGTGCGGGCGACGACCAGCGAGGGCACGCCCGCGACGTCGGCGGCGAGCCGCGCGGCGTTCAGCGTCTTGACGTGCTGGCTGGTGGGGATGAGGACCTTGCCGCCCAGGTGGCCGCACTTCTTCTCGGAGGCCAGCTGGTCCTCCCAGTGCACGCCCGCGGCGCCCGCCTGGATCATGCCCTTCATCAGCTCGTAGGCGTTGAGCACGCCGCCGAAGCCCGCCTCGGCGTCCGCGACGATCGGGGCCAGCCAGTGCGTCGGCTCCGACTCGGTCTCCGCCGTCTCCGGGTCCAGCGCCTCGGACCAGCTGATCTGGTCGGCGCGCTTGAGGGCGTTGTTGATCCGGCGGACCACCTGCGGGACCGAGTTCGCCGGGTAGAGGCTCTGGTCCGGGTAGGTCTCGCCCGCCAGGTTGGCGTCCGCGGCGACCTGCCAGCCGGACAGGTAGATGGCCTTCAGACCGGCGCGGACCTGCTGGACCGCCTGGTTGCCGGTGAGGGCCCCCAGCGAGTTGATGTAGTCCGTCTCGTGCAGCAGGTTCCACAGCCGCTCGGCGCCGAGCCGGGCCAGGGTGTGCTCCTCCTGCACCGAGCCGCGCAGCCGGACGACGTCGGCGGCGGTGTGGGTGCGCTCGATGCCCTTCCAGCGGGGGTCGGTGTCCCACTCGCGCTGGAGTTCCTCGGCGGCCTTGATCGCCTGCTGGCGGCTTCCGGGCTGGAGGCTCATGGTCTTCCCCTTCCGGGATGTTCGTTGCGGCGTTGCTGGACCCAGTCTTGCCGCAGAACCACCCCGTTCAGCGAAGAAATCCAAGGAAATTTCGGCCCTTTTTCTGCTAGCATCAACGCCATGGCCGAGTTCGCCCCCGAAGAAGACCGCAATTTTTCCACCGACCAAGACCTCCTGGTCTTCGGTCAGAGATTGCGCCACCTGCGCCGCGCCGCCGGGCTCACCCTGGTTGAGCTGGGCGAACGCGTCGGCCGCGCGCCATCTCAGCTGTCCCTGCTGGAGAACGGGCACCGGGAGCCGAAGCTCTCGTTGCTGCGCGCGCTCGCCGACGCCCTGGGCAGCTCGGTGGACGAACTGCTGTCGAAAAAACCGCCGAACCGCCGCGCGGAGCTCGAGATCGCCGTCGAGCAGGCCCAGCTCGACCCGCTCTACCAGCGGCTGGACGTGCCACCGCTGAAGGTGGGCAAGCGGGTGCCGACCGAGGCGTTGGAGCACGTGCTCGCGCTCTACGACGAGCTCAAGCGGCGGGAGACCAAGCAGGTCGCCACGCCGGAGGAAGCGCGCAAGGCGAACGCCGAGCTGCGGCAGATGATGCGCGAGCACGGCAACTACTTCCCGGAGATCGAGAAGGCCGCCTCCGGCATCCTGGAGCGGGTCGGATACCACGGCGGCGCGCTGTCCGAGGGCGTCATCCAGTCCATCGCCACGCACATGGGCTACGGGCTGCGGTTCGTCACCGACCTGCCGCGATCGGTCCGCTCGATCACCGACATGCGGCACAGCCGGATCTTCCTGCGCCGCGAATCGCTCGGCATGCACAGCCCGCGCACGATCCTGCTGCAGACCCTCGGGCACCTCACCCTCGGGCACAGCCAGCCGCGGGACTTCGCGGACTTCCTGCGCCAGCGGGTCGAGGCGAACTACTTCGCCGCCGCCGTGCTGATGCCGGAGCAGGCCGCGGTCGGCTATCTCAAGCAGGCCAAGGCGGACCGCGACCTGGCGGTGGAGGACCTGCGGGACGTGTTCTCGGTGTCCTACGAGATGGCAGCACACCGGTTCACCAACCTCGCGACCCAGTACCTGGACCTGGTCTGCCACTTCGTCCGCAATGACGAGACCGGGATCATCTACAAGGCCTACGAGAACGACGGACTGGTGTTCCCCACCGATCCGGCCGGCGCCATCGAGGGCCAGCGGATGTGCCGGCACTGGGCCGGGCGGATGGTGTTCGCTTCGCCGGATCGCTACTCGACGCACTACCAGTACACCGACAAGCCCGGCGCCACCCACTGGTGCGTGGCGCACGTCGACCCCAACCGGGGGCGCGACTTCGCCATCACCCTCGGAGTGCCCTACACGGAATCCCGCTGGTTCCGGGGTCGCGAGACGACGAACCACTCGAAGTCGCGCTGCCCGAACGGTGAGTGCTGCCAGCGCCCACCGACAGAGCTCTCGAACCGGTGGCAGGGCATGGTGTGGCCATCAGCGCGGGCCCACTCGCACGTGCTCTCCGCACTGCCATCGGGGACCTTCCCCGGGGTGGACGAGGCCGACGTGTACGCCTTCCTCGAATCGCACTGATCCGTCCCGGTTTCCGCCGGTGGCCGGCGGGGATCAGGTCCGGGGCCGCGCCGGGATCGGCATCGCCAGCGTGGTGAGATCGCCGTGATCGGCGGAGCGGACGGTGGCCGGCTGCTCGGCACCGCGGAGGTCGAGCAGCAGGTCGGCGCCGATCGCGGTGCTCACCGCGGGGTAGAGCGTGGTCAGCTGGAACCGGACGTCGAGATCGGGACCCGTGACCTGAGCCGGCACCGGCGACCCAACCCCGGAATCCCCGGTCACGGTGAGGCCGTCCTGCCGGACGGCCAGTGACGGTTCGGCGGCGGAACTCGCCTCCAGCGCGCGGAAGAGATCGACCTTCTCCACCGCGACGCGGGTGGTGACGGCGGGCAACGCCTCGAGCATCGCCCGGTGGTCCGGGAACGGTTCGGCGAGCTGTCGGCAGTGCTGCACCACCGACCCGTCCAGCACCACCCGGACACCGTTGCGCGCCAACGCGATCGACACCCGATGGCTCCGGTGCACGCCGGGCAGGGCGGACCGCAGGTCGTCCGCGTGCACCGTGGCCGACCAACCGCCCGTCCCCCGCTCCACCGGGAGCAGGGTTCGAGTCGCCAACCGGTACCGGTCGGTGGTGGTCACCGTCACCGCCTCCGGGCCGCACTCGAAGAGCACCCCGTTGAGCACGGGGATCTCCGACTCCCGGGTGGTCGCGGACAGCACCTGCTCGACCGCGGCGGCGAACACCGGGCCGCTCACCGCGATCGGCTCCGACGGCGGCTCGTCCGCCCACGACGCGGTGATGGCCGCAGCCTGGTGCTGTTCGGTCGCGGCAGCGCCCACGACCTTCCGCACGTGTTCCTCCACCAGGTGCGCCGCGCGCTCGGCATCCGCGTCGAGCACGTCCCCGACCGCGGCGAGCGGCATGCCGATCTCGCGCTACCGCCGCAGCAGCACGGCCCGCTCCACCTGACGTTGCTCGTAGAACCGATAACCGGAGCCCGCGTCGACCCGCGCCGGAACGAGGAACCCGGAGTCGGCGTAGAAGCGCAACGCGCTGGCCGTCAGGCCGGTGCGCTGGGCGAAGAAACCGATGGACATCACTTCAGAACTGGACACCACGCCATCATCGAGCTTCGACCGACTTGAGGGTCAACGATGCCGAACCGAACGATTCCGGACCACGCCCGTTCGCCCCGCTCCGCCGCGCTACCGGACGCGCTTCTCCCGCGGCCGCGCCGAACTCGTCGCGAGATCGACGAACCGGGACGCGGCGGGCGACAGCGGACCCGGACGCCAGAGCAACCGGCTGCTGCGGACCACCTTCGGCCGCAGCGGGAGCACCGTGGCGCCCTCCTTGGCCGCGCCCACCGCCATCGACTCCGGCAGCAGGGTGACGCCCGCGCCGGCCAGCACGAGCGGGACGACCATCGCGAGGTGCGCGGTCTCCACCGACACTTTCGCGCGGAGCCCGCTGGCGGCGACCACGTCCTCGATGACCGCGCGCGTCGCAGTGCCCTCCGGAGTCGCGACGAAGTCCCGCGCCGCCAGCTCGGACAACCCGATCCGCTTCTGGCCCGGCTCCCCCGGCGGCAGCACCGCGTAGATCTGCCGACCCGGCAGCACGGCCTCGGCCATGCCCTCCGGGTCGGTGCTGGCATCGACCACGCCGAGCTCGCACTGCCCGGCCCGGACGCTGCCGGTCGCGGTCTTGCCCAGCTCCTGGTCGAACACCCGCACGTCGACCTGCGGGAAGTGCCGGAGGAACTCACCGATCAACCGGGCCAGCGGGTCGACCGCGAGCGTCGTCTGCGCGACGATGTCCAGCCGCCCCGACGCCAGCCCGAGCACCTGCCGCACGGAATCCTGCGCCGTGCTCAGGTCCCGCATCACCTGGCGGGCCGGTTCCAGCAACGCCTCCCCCGCCGCGGTGAGCCGGACACCGTGCGGCAGCCGGTGGAACAGCTTGCCGCCGAGCCGGTTCTCCAGCTGCCCGATCGCGGTCGACAACGACGGTTGCGCGACGCGCAGCGACTTCGCCGCACCGGTGAAGCTGCCGTGCTCGGCGATGGCCAGGAAGTACTCCACCTCACGACGCTCCACGACGGCCTCCCCTCCTCCGCTCACCGTAACCACCGCGGAGCAGGCGACCAGCGGGAACGCCCCGCCCCACGGCAGCACCGCCGGGCCGGGCCGGGAACCCGCTCAGTCGTGGGCGGCGCGGAACCGCTCCCGCGCCTCGTCGTCCGCCGCGTCGCTGGCCAGGTCGTCACCGAGGTCGAACCGCACCGATCGCAGGCGCCCGGTGAACGCGTTGTCCACCGGTGCGTAGTCGTCCACCACCGGGGACGCCCGGTCCACCCCGACGTCGAAGGTCTCGTCGAAGGCGAAGTAGTACGGGATCGTCGCGTCCACCCGACCCTCGGCGACCTCGGTGCCGTCCGCGGACAGCACCGCACGACCACCCTTGCCGACACCGCCGCCGTCGTAGGAGAACTCGAGGCGCACCTCGTGCTCGCCCGGCTCCAGCCCTCGGCCGCTGATCTTGTAGATGTCGGTGCCGAAGTAGTTGTACGCGTAGCTCGGGCGACCCTCGTGGAAGTACAACGACCACCCGCCGAACCGGCCGCCCTGCGCCACGACCACGCCTTCGGCCCCGCCTTCGGGTACCTCCACGCGCGCGGTGATCACGTACGAGCGGTTCTTGATGTTCGGCGCGGTCTCCTCGGTGAGGCGCTTCGCGCCGGCGTGGAAGGTGATCGTGCGGCGGTCGCCGAACAGGTCCAGCCGACCGGCCTCCTTCGGGTTCTCCCGCTCGGTCATCCGGTCGTCCAGCGGGAACACCTGGTGCTTGGCCGCCTCCACCAGGAACAGCTGCTGCAGCTCGCGGAGCTTCCCCGGGTGTTCGGCGGCGATGTCGTGCGCCTGGCTCCAGTCCACGTTGGTGTCGTAGAGCTCCCAGCGGTCGTCGTCGAAGGACCGGCGGGTGCCGTCCTGCACCATCTCCCACGGGGTGCCGTGCCTGGTCACGGCCATCCAGCCGTCGTGGTAGATGCCGCGGTTGCCGACCATCTCGAAGTACTGCACGCGATGGCGGTCCGGTGCGTCGGCGTCGTTGAAGCTGTAGAGCATGCTGGTGCCTTCGATCGGCTGCTGCGGAACGCCCTGCACCGAAGTCGGGTGCGGGATGCCCGCCGCTTCCAGGATCGTCGGCACCACGTCGATCACGTGGTGCCACTGGTCCCGGATGCCGCCGCGTTCCTCGATCCCGCGCGGCCAGTGCACGATCATGCCGTCCCGGGTGCCGCCGAGGTGCGAGGCGACCTGCTTCGTCCACTGGTACGGGGTGTTCATCGCCAGCGCCCAGCCGACCGGATAGTGCGCGTGGGTCGTGGCGTCACCGAGCGCGTCGCGGTTCGCGTTGATGAACTCGGCGCTGTCGGGGATCCCGGTGGCGAACCGGTGCTCGTTCAACGTGCCGCCGAGCCCGCCCTCTGCCGAGGCGCCGTTGTCCCCGAGGATGTAGATGAAGATCGTGTTGTCGAGTTCGCCCGTCTCCTCCAGCGCGTCGACGAGCCGACCCACCTGGTCGTCGGTGTGCTCCGCGAACCCGGCGTAGAGCTCCATCAACGAGGCCGCCGCGCGCTGCTCCTCCGCGGACAGCTCGTCCCAGTGCGGCACGCCCTCGGCCCACGGGGCGAGTTCGGTGTCCGGCGGAACCACGCCGAGCGCCTTCTGCCGCTCCAGGGTGATCTCGCGCTGCCGGTCCCAGCCGTGGTCGAACTTGCCGCGGTACTTGTCCCGGTACTCCTGCGGCACGTGGTACGGCGCGTGCGTCGCGCCGAACGGCAGGTAGGTGAAGAACGGGGTGTCCGGCTTCAACGTGTGCCGGGTGCGCACCCAGTCGATGGCCTGGTCCACCAGGTCCTCGGACAGGTGGTAGCCGTCCTCGGGCCGACGGTCCGGTTCCACGGGGTTGGTGCCGTCGAACAGCACCGGGTACCAGTGGTTCATCTCGGCGCACAAGAAGCCGTAGAACTTCTCGAAGCCCTCGCCGGTGGGCCAGCGGTCGAACGGGCCGGCCGGGCTCACGTCCCGCGCCGGGGTCTGGTGCCACTTGCCGAACGCGGCCGTGTTGTAGCCGTTGCCGTTGAGCACCTGACCGAGCGTGGCTGCGCTGCGCGGCCGGATGCCGCAGTAGCCGGGGGCCGCGCTGGACATCTCGGTGGTGACGCCCATGCCCACCGAGTGGTGGTTGCGGCCGGTCAGCAGCGCCTGGCGCGTCGGCGAGCAGATCGCGGTGACGTGGAACCGGGAGTAGCGCAGGCCGCCGTCGGCGAGCCGCTGCGCGGTGGGCATCTCGCACGGTCCGCCGAACGAACTGGACGCACCGAAACCCATGTCGTCGATGAGCACCAGCACGACGTTCGGCGCGCCCGCAGGGGCGTTCAGCGGCTGAGCGGGGGTGAAGGCCGGGTTCTGGTCGCGCGCGTCGAGCGCGGTGACGGCGGTGGGCGGGGCGTCCGGGATCGGCAGGTGTTCACGCGATACGTCGGATGCTCCCATGTGCGACCTCCTGTGCGGTGCGGCGGACGAGCACGGGAGACGGCGAAACCGCAAGCGGCGCAACGGTTTCCGCGTCCCCGCGGTGCGGCTCGAATGCTAGTCGGCGAACCGCCGCGAGCAAGGGTTCCCACGGGCCGGACGCCGCTGGTCAGCGAGTCCCGGACCACATCCGCACAAGATCACCGCAGGTGGCGGAGGTCCGCGGCGGAGGGCAGACCGATTCGCGATGCGCGCCATAGCCGGCGGCTATGGGTACGGCGAACCGACCCCGCCGTCCGCACCACCGCGGAGCGGAGCTCCACCGCGGACGCGTCACTTCTTGGACTTGGACTTGTCGTCCTTCCCGGCCGACTCGTCGGTGGACAGCGCCGCGACGAAGGCCTCCTGCGGGACCTCGACCCGCCCGATGGTCTTCATCCGCTTCTTGCCCTCCTTCTGCTTCTCCAGCAGCTTGCGCTTCCGGCTGATGTCACCGCCGTAGCACTTGGCGAGCACGTCCTTGCGGATGGCGCGGATCGTCTCGCGGGCGATCACCCGCGAACCGATCGCGGCCTGGATCGGCACCTCGAACTGCTGACGCGGGATGAGCTCGCGCAGCTTCGAGGTCATCTTGGTGCCGTAGGAGTAGGCGGAGTCCTTGTGCACGATGGCGCTGAACGCGTCCACCGGTTCGCCCTGCAGCAGGATGTCCACCTTGACCAGCTGCGAGCTCTGCGTGCCCGCCTCCTCGTAGTCCATCGACGCGTAGCCGCGCGTGCGGGACTTGAGGTGGTCGAAGAAGTCGAAGACGATCTCGGCGAGCGGCAGCGTGTAGCGCAGCTCGACCCGGCTCTCCGAGAGGTAGTCCATGCCTTCGAGGCGGCCGCGCCTGCTCTGGCACAGCTCCATGATGGTGCCGACGAACTCGGACGGGGCGATCACGGTGCACTTCGCGATCGGCTCGTGGATCTCGCCGATCTTGGCTTCCGGCCAGTCGGACGGGTTCGTGACCTCGATGTCCTCGCCCTCTTCGAGCTTCACCTGGTAGACGACGTTGGGCGCCGTCGAGATCAGGTTCAAGCCGAACTCGCGCTCCAGCCGGTCCCGGGTGATCTCCAGGTGCAGCAGGCCGAGGAAACCGCAGCGGAAGCCGAAGCCCAGCGCGCCCGAGGTCTCCGGCTCGTAGGTCAGCGCGGCGTCGTTGAGCTGCAGCTTGTCCAGCGCCTCGCGCAGGATCGGGTAGTCCGAGCCGTCCACCGGGTACAGCCCGGAGTAGACCATCGGCTTCGGTTCGCGGTAGCCACCGAGCGCCTCGGTCGCGCCCTTGCGCTCCGCGGTCACCGTGTCGCCGACCTTGGACTGGCGGACGTCCTTCACCCCGGTGATCAGGTAGCCGACCTCGCCGACGCCGAGCCCGGCGGAGGGCTTCGGGTCCGGCGAGATGATGCCGACTTCGAGCAGCTCGTGCGTCGCGTCGGTCGACATCATCCGGATCCGCTGCCGCGGCGTGATCTTGCCGTCGACGACGCGGATGTAGGTCACCACGCCGCGGTAGGTGTCGTACACCGAGTCGAAGATCATCGCGCGAGGCGGCGAGTCGTGCACGCCCTGCGGGGCGGGGATCTGGCGGACCACCTCGTCGAGGACCTCGCCGACGCCCTCACCGGTCTTCGCCGACACCCGCAGCACGTCGGTGGGCTCGCAGCCGATGATGTGCGCCAGCTCGGCCGCGTACTTGTCCGGCTCCGCCGCGGGCAGGTCGATCTTGTTCAGCACCGGGATGATCTGGAGGTCGTGCTCCATCGCCAGGTACAGGTTCGCCAAGGTCTGCGCCTCGATGCCCTGCGCGGCGTCGACCAGCAGGATCGCGCCTTCGCAGGCGGCCAGCGAGCGGCTGACCTCGTAGGTGAAGTCGACGTGCCCCGGGGTGTCGATCATGTGCAGCACGTGGTCGACGCCGTCCACGGCCCAGGGCAACCGCACGTTCTGCGCCTTGATCGTGATGCCGCGTTCCCGCTCGATGTCCATCCGGTCGAGGTACTGCGCCCGGTACGCCCGCTCGCCCAACACCCCGGTGAGCTGCAACATCCGGTCGGCCAGCGTCGACTTGCCGTGGTCGATGTGCGCGATGATGCAGAAGTTCCGGATGCGCTCCGGGTCCGTGAAGGTGGTGTCGGCGAAGCTGCTCACTCGGTGTTCCTTGGGATCTCGGGGTCCTCGCGGGGCGCGCGTGCAACCCACATCGTCCCACGCGGCGACCGGCCGCCGGTGCCCAACTCCGGGGGTGGCTCAGCGCGGCCGCTGGTCGGCGCGGATCGGATGGTCCGCCGGCACCTCGACGAGCACGATCCGCGTGCCGTCCGGGTCGACGATCCACGCCTCGTCCAGACCCCACGGCTGCCGGGCCGGTTCGGCCTCCACGGTGACTCCCAGCTCGGCGAGCCGGTCGAACTCGGCGCGCAGGTCCCGCACCTGCATCCACAGCACCTGGTCGGGGCTGGGGCCGTGCTCGCCGCGACCGGAGATCTCCAGGAACCCCTGCCCGAGGAAGAACACCGTGCCACCCGGGAACTCGCGGGAGATCGCCAGCCCGAGCACGTCTCGGTAGAAGCGCAGCGAGCCCTCCGGGTCGCGCGGGTGCAAGATCGTGCGGCTGTTGACGACGTCCATGGCTCCCGTTGTACCGCGCCACCCCGCCCAGGGCCGAAAAAACGGCGGGCCCCCACCTCGAAGGTGGAGGGCCCGCCGAAGCGGATCACCGCACTCAGACCGCGCGAACGCCGCTGGCCTGCGGGCCCTTCTGGCCCTGGGTGATCTCGAAGGTCACGGTCTGGTTCTCCTCGAGGGTGCGGAAGCCGTTGCCCTCGATGGCCGAGTAGTGGACGAAGACGTCCGGGCCGCCACCGTCGGGGGAGATGAAGCCGAAGCCCTTCTCGGAGTTGAACCACTTCACAGTGCCCTGTGCCATCTCTGTCTCCTCACAGCTGATGAGTAACCGGTGCTCGCACCGCGCGAGCACCGGGGCCTAGTCCAGACGGCGAACTCTCCAGCTTGCGCTCAGGACAGAGTCGCGCCCGCAACTTTCGCGAGCGTGTCGAACACGAACACAAAAATCGGCCGACTCATACAACCACACCCCGGGCGGGATCATTCCCGCGACCCGCCGGTGTTCTCGATCTCACATCACGCCTGACGTGGAGTCTTGACTGATCGTCCCGGAACGGGCTCACAGCCCGGATGCGAGCTTCCAGCCGAGGCTGGCCACCAGCGCCACGACGACGGTGAGGAAGACCTTCCGCACGAACACCGACCCGCGGCTGGACGCCAGCGCCGCGCCCAGCACGCTGCCGCTCGCGTTGCTCACCGCCATCACCAGCGCCAACCCCCACAGGATCTTGCCTGCGGCGATGAAGAACAGCAGCGCCCCGAGGTTGGTGGCCACGTTGACGATCTTCGCGGTGGCCGAGGCCCCCACGAACGCGAAGCCGACCAGCCCCACGAGCAGGAAGACCAGGAACGAGCCGGTGCCCGGGCCCGCGATGCCGTCGTAGAAACCGATCACCAGGCCGCCCGCGACCATCACCCAGGTCTGCTGGACCGGCCCGAAGCGCGGCGCCGCGACCGACCCCAGGTCTGGTTTGCGCCACGTGTAGATGCCGACCCCGACCAGGGCCACCAGCACCACCACGGTCAGCACCGTCTGCGGCAGCGACGCGGCGAACACGGCGCCACCCAGGGCGCCAAGGAAGGCGACGGCCGCCATCGGCAACGCGCTGCGCCACGGCACCGGGGTCCGCTTCGCGTAGGTCCACGCGGCCGCCGTGGTGCCCGCGACCGCGGCGAGCTTGTTCGTCCCGAGCGAGTAGATGATGTTGCCGCCTGGCACCAGCAGCAGCATCGCTGGCAGCTGGATCAGGCCGCCGCCTCCGACGATGGCGTCCAGCGCGCCGGCCAGGAACGCCGCGCAGCACAGGAAGACGAGGCCGGCCAGCGTCAGGTCGGCGAAGCCGGGCCAGCCCAATGCGGTGAACACGGGGCGCGAGCCTATGCCGCCCACCACCGATCGAGTCCCGGCTTGTGAGCGTCCTCGCACCCGGTGCCGACGCGGGTCGCTGCGAGCGCCGTTGCTAGGATCGTCGACCGTGCCGTGCGGCATTCCGCCAGGGAGGAAAGCTGCGCACGCCGTGGGCCCTCGGCCCCGGTGCGGCAGCGCCGATTCAGCGCGGCACGACTGAATCCGAACGAGGAAAGAGGCGCCCCAGTGGCCAACATCAAGTCTCAGATGAAGCGGATCAAGACCAACGAGCGCAACCGCCTGCGCAACAAGTCGGTGAAGTCCTCGGTCAAGACCGCCATTCGCAAGTTCCGCGAGGCCGTTGCCGCCGGCGACAAGGACAAGGCCCTGGAGCTGCAGCGCGCCGCCTCGCGCACCCTGGACAAGGCCGCCGGCAAGGGTGTCATCCACGCCAACCAGGCCGCGAACAAGAAGTCGGCGCTGGCGCAGGCCGTCAACAAGCTCTGAGCCCGAGCGCGGCCGGACCTTCGTCCGGCACGCGCACCGGCCCGAGACGGGGTCCGTTCCCACGGGAACGGGCCCCGCCTCGCGTTCGGGGCCGAAGCGTCTGGCGGGTTGGCGCTGAGATCGGGCTCTCGGGCGACTCCGGGCGCTCGGCACCGGGCACCGGGCACCGGCGGCGATCGTCGCCCTGGTGGCGTGTGCCGGGTCAGTTCCGGGAGGAGTGCAGCTCGACCAGCCGCAGCACCGTGCGCTCCAGCGCGTGGTCCGCGTCGGCGGCCATGCCCTTGACGTCCGCGTTGAGCACGGCGACCGCGCGCAGCGCCTCGGCCACGGTGGCGCTGCTCCAGCCCCTGGCCTGCGCCTGCGCCTTCTTCACCTTCCACGCGGGCATGCCCAGGTCTCCGGCGAGGCGGAACGGGTCCCCCCGGCCGTAGGCGGCGACCCGGCCGATGGTGCGCACCGAGTCGGCCAGCGCGTCCGCGATCAGCACGTGCGCCACGCCGAGCTGCAACGCCCAGCGCAGCGCCTCCAGCGCGCCGGCCAGATCACCGGTGACGGCCTTCTCGGCCACCACGAAACCGGTCACCTCGGCACGGCCGCGGTGGTAGCGGCGCACCTCCGACTCGTCGATCTTGCCGCCGGTGTCGGCCACCAGCTGCGAGGCCGCGGAGGACAGCTCGCGCAGGTCGAAGCCGACCGTCTCGATCAGCGCGCCGACACCCGCGGCGTCGATGCGGCCACCCGCGCGCCGCACCTCGTCCTTGACGAACGCCTCCCGCTGCGGCCCCTTCGTGATCTTGTTGCACTCGGTGACGCGGGCGTTGAGCTTGCGCAACGCGCTCGGCAGCTCCTTGGCGTTCTTCCCGCGACCACCGCCGCTGTGCACGATCACCAGCACCACGCCGTCCGCGGGCTGCCGCGCGTGCGACAGGATCGCCTCGGCGATCTCCTTGCCCGCGTCCTGGGCCGCTTCGAGCGCCACCACGCGCCCTTCGGCGAACAGCGAGGGGCTCAGCAGCTCGTCGAGCTCCGGCGGGGTGAGTTCACTCACCTTGATCCTGCGCAGCTCCGTTTCCGGGTCGGCGGCGCGGGCAGCGCCGACCGCCTCCCACAGAGCGCGCTCCACCAGCAGTTCCTCGTCTCCGAGGATCAGGTACAGCGGATCGCAGACCACCGACGGCGAACTCATGGGGGCATCGTCCCACGACCCTGCGACACCACCGCCGTTCCCGTGCGCCGACCCCGTGCTGGCCAGGACGCGGCGGCCTCCCGTAACGTTGCAGCCACAACCGAATAGCTCATCCAGAGGGGCAGAGGGAACGGCCCGATGAAGCCCCGGCAACCATCTCGACCTTTCGCGGCATTCGCGAGGTAGTCGAAGAAATTGGTGCCAACTCCGACCCGCCCGCGGGACAGATGAGGAAAGGACCTCGCGATGACCGCTGCCGCCCATGCCCCGAACTCCACCGGCAAGACCTACGACCTCGGTCCGGCCGTCGAGCTGGTGTCGAAGGAAGAGGGCCACCGCCAGCCCCTGGCTCCCGAGTTCGTGTCCCTGGAGGACTTCTCGCCGCTGGAGGTCGCCTACGACTTCGGGCGCGTCCGCCGCGAGGACATCGAGGCAGGCCCCCGCTCCATCTGGCGCTACAAGAAGCTGCTGCCGGTGCCGACGAACGTCGAGGAGCACCCGAACACCGAGCCCGGCTGTACCAGGCTGGTGCGCGCGGACAACCTCGCGAAGGCGCTCGGCGTCAAGCGGATCTGGATCAAGGACGACACCGGCAACCCGACGCACTCGTTCAAGGACCGCGTGGTCGCCGTCGCGCTGGCCGCCGCCCGCGAGTTCGGGTTCAAGGTGCTGGCCTGCCCGTCCACCGGCAACCTCGCCAACGCCGTCGCCGCTGCCGCCGCCCGTGCCGGCTGGGACTCGGTGGTCCTCGTCCCGTCCAACCTGGAGCGGGCCAAGATCCTGATGAGCGCGGTCTACGACGGCTCGCTGCTCGCGGTGGACGGCAACTACGACGACGTGAACCGGCTGGCGACCGAGCTCGCCGCCGAGCACGAGGACTGGGCGTTCGTCAACGTCAACGTGCGGCCGTACTACTCGGAGGGTTCCAAGACCCTCGGGTTCGAGGTCGCCGAGCAGCTCGGCTGGCGGCTGCCGGAGCAGATCGTGGTGCCCATCGCATCCGGCTCGCAGCTGACCAAGGTGGACAAGGGCTTCCGCGAGCTCGGGCAGACCGGCCTGGTCGAGCAGAGCCCGTACCGGATCTTCGGTGCGCAGGCCCACGGCTGCTCGCCGGTCGCCAGCGCGTTCAAGCAGAACCACGACGTGGTGCAGCCGGTGCGGCCGGACACCATCGCGCGTTCGCTGGCCATCGGCGCCCCCGCGGACGGCCCGTACGTGCTGGACGTGGTCCGGCGCACCGGCGGGGCCATCGAGGACGTCACCGACGAAGAGGTCGTCGCGGGCATCCGGCTGCTGGCCCGCACCGAGGGGATCTTCGCCGAGACCGCCGGTGGCGTCACCGTGGCGACCGCGAAGAAGCTCATCGAGGCCGGTCAGATCGACCCGGACCAGGAGACGGTGCTGCTCATCACCGGCGACGGCCTCAAGACGCTGGACGCCGTGCAGGACCAGGTCGGTCCGAAGGCGACGGTCGCCCCGAACACCGATGCCGTGAACGAGGCCCTCGGCCTGTGATCGGTGGGGGGGGGGGGGGGGGGGGGGGGGGGGGGGGGGGGGGGGGGGGGGGGGGCGCGGGGGGGGGGGGGGGCGGGGGGGGCCCCCCCCCGCGCGGCCCCCGCGCCGGGGCGGCGGCGCGCCGGGG
>NZ_JAIUKC010000167.1:0-24232 GCF_020177435.1 Saccharopolyspora sp. 7B
TTGGCGCGTCGGTAAACCCGACCCCGGCTGGGCGGCCTGCGGTGCGCCCCGATCTCCGCGGTCTGCTCGGCGGGGCGGCGGGGCCGCCCGGAGCCGTCGCGAGAGCGGGCGGAGGGGCGCTTCTCGTCCTCGGCGGGCCGCCGCTTGCGGGCCGGCCGCTCCGCGGCCTCCTTCGGCGGCTTCACCGGCTTGCGCTTCTTGGTGGGCTGGTCGGCCGGGTCCAGGTCGTCCTCGGCGTCGTGGCGTTCCAGCCAGAACATCCGGGCGAGCCCGAACGCGAGGCAGAGCGCCGTGGTGATCGCCATCATCGGGAAGCCGGCGATGATCGGCTGCACGACGCCCAGCGCCTTGCCCATCATCCCGCTGCCGCCCCCGCCGCCGAACAACAGCACCAGCAGCGGCATGACCACGGTGGCGACCAGCGGCGGCTGCACCATCGGGCCGAACAGGCTCTCCCGCCGCACCAGCGCCACCCCGGCCACGCACCCGAGGAACAGGCCGATCTTGAAGATCAGTCCGGGGGTGCCGCTGATGAGCAGGTCGAGCCCGGCGCCGAGCGCGGTGCCGCCCGCGGCGATCAGCACCGCCGCCCATAGCGGGACGCCGCGGGTGCGGAAAGCGGACCGTTCTGCCCAGTGTGGGGCGCCGTTGTCGGGAGAGGGTGCGCTCTGGCGCTCGCGAGTGGCGGTCACGGCCACAACCGTAACGGTCAGGAACGCCCGCGGAACGACCTCTCCGGAAGTTGTTCCCCTAGCTGCGGTGCTTCCTGCCCTCATGACCGTTGCGAGGTCCGCGCGGGGCCGAATGGCGGCTGGGCGGCCCGCGGGTGGACTGTGAACCTTGACACAGGCAACTGGAAACTCTTAGCGTCCGAGCAATCGTTTTCTCGGCTCCGCGCGGTTGCTCCGGAATGACAGCGCTCGGGTGACGGGGGGAACCATGGCAGCGCCACTGGTAGAGCTGACCGGCATCACCAAACGCTACGGCGGTGTCCTGGCGTGCGACGGGATCGACTTGACCGTGCACGCGGGCGAGGTCCACGCGCTCCTGGGGGAGAACGGCGCGGGCAAGTCCACGTTGATGCGCGTGCTCTCCGGCGACATCGCCGACCACGAGGGCTCGATCGCGGTGGACGGCGCCCCGGTGCGCTTCGCGAAGCCCTCGGACGCGCAGCAGGCGGGCATCGCGATGATCCACCAGGAGCTGGACCTGGTGCCCGCGCTGTCGGTCGCCGACAACCTGTACCTGGGCCGGGAGCTGCGCCGCGCCGGTGTGGTGGACCGCCGCGCGATGGCGCAGCGCACCCGCGAACTGCTGTCCCGCACCGGCATCGAACTGGATCCGGCCCGGCCGGTCGGCGAGCTGCGGGTCGGTGAGCAACAGCTGGTGACGATCGCGCGGGCGCTGTCCCTCGACGCCAAGGTCCTGATCATGGACGAGCCGACCTCGGCGCTGTCGCACTCCGAAGTGGACCGGTTGTTCGCGGTGATCGCGGAACTGCGCAGGCGCGGCACCGGCATCGTCTACATCTCGCACCGGATGGATGAGATCGGTGCGGTCGCCGACCGGGCGACGGTGCTGCGCAACGGGCGCCGGGTCGCCGAGTTCGACGCCCGCGACCTCACCGCCGAGCAGGCCGCTGAGGCGATGGTGGGCCGCTCGGTGCGCACCCTGTTCCGCACCGCGGACGACCGGCCGCCCGGCGAGGAGCTGCTGTCGGTCGCGGGTCTCCGGGTGCTGCCGCGCCGGTACCGGGTGGGCAGGCGGGAACCGGACGGCATCGACGTGTCGGTGCGCGCGGGCGAGATCGTCGGCCTGTGCGGGCTGCTCGGGGCGGGCCGCACCGAGCTGCTGGAATCGCTGTTCGGCGCGGGCCCGGCCGGTCGCTGGGAGGGCTCGGTGGAGCTGGGCGGCGAACCGGTGCGCCCGCGCGGGCCGCGGGACGCGCTGCGCCGGGGCATCGCGTTCGTGCCGGAGGACCGCCGCGCCTCGGGGCTGGTGCTGGGGCACTCGGTGCGGGCGAACACGGTGCTGTCGGTGGTGCACCGGCTGGGCTTCGCCGGGTTGGTGCGCGGCCGCGCCGAGGTGGCGGCGACCGAGCGCAGCGTGGACCGGCTGAAGGTGAAGCTGGGGCGCATCGCCGACCCGGTCGGCACCTTGTCCGGCGGGAACCAGCAGAAGGTCGTGTTCGGCCGGATGTTGCTGACCGAGCCGCGGTTGCTGCTGCTGGACGAGCCGACGCGCGGCGTGGACATCGGCGCGAAGGCGGAGATCTACGAGCTGCTGGGCGAGATCGCGGCGCGCGGCATCGGCGTGCTGCTGGCGTCCTCGGAGCTGCCGGAGCTGACCGGCGTGTGCCACCGCGTGGTGGTGCTGCGGCACGGCCGCAGCGTCGCCGAGTTCGACACCACCCGGGCCGGTGAAGCCGAATTGTTGGCCGCCGCGATGGGGGAAAAGGTGTCGCCGGAGGGTGATTCATCGGCTGTCGAGACGGGGCGCGGCCCCGTCGCGGGGGGAGGAGCGCGATGAGCGAGCAGACGCGGCAGGAGGTCGCGCCCGGCGCGCCGGACCCGGTGCCCGGCCGGTCGAGGCGGCAGCGGGTCGAGACCCTGTTCCGGTTCCAGAGCTTCTTCGGCCTGGTCGCGGTGTTCCTGGCGGCGATCGTGCTGTCCCCGCGCGGCGACGACGGCCAGATCCTGTTCTTGACCGGCGACAACCTGTTCAACATCGTGCGCGCGGTCTCGGAGATCGGGATCATCGCGGTCGGGTTGACGTTCGTGATCCTGATCGGCGGCATCGACCTGTCGGTGGGCTCGGTGCTGGGCCTGGCCGCGGTGGGGTCGGCGGTGCTGCTGGTCAACGACGACTTCGGGGTGCTGGTGGCGGCGCTGCTCGTGCTGCTGATCGGCCTGGTCTTCGGGGTGCTGCAGGGCGCCGCGGTGGCGGTGCTGGGCGTGCAGGCGTTCATCGTGACGTTGGCGGGCCTGAACATCGCCCGCGGCCTGGCGCGGATGTGGTCGGGCGGGGAGACGGTGCAGATCTCCTACGGCGACGGCGCGGGACAGGCGCCGATGCTGTTCTCGCTGCTGGGGGAACGGACGTTCGGCGGCGTGGTCCCGATTCCGGCGTTGATCTTCGCGGTGGTGGCGGTCGCGGCGATCCTGTTCCTTCGCTACAGCGCTTATTCGCGGCACCTGTACGCGATCGGCGGCAACGAGAAGGCGGCGCGGCTGTCCGGTGTGCCGGTGAACCGGGTGAAGATCATCGCGTTCGCGCTGTCCGGCTTCTGCGCGGCGCTGGCGGGGATCGTGCACGCGGGGCAGCTGAACGCGGGCAGCCCGAACGACGGCCTGGCCTACGAACTGGACGGCATCGCGGCCGTGGTGGTCGGCGGCACGAGCCTCGCCGGCGGGCGCGGTTCGGTGGTGGGCACCATCGCGGGCGCGCTGCTGCTGGGGATCTTGAACAACATCCTGAGCTTGAACAGCGTCAACACCGACATGCAGCTGCTGATCAAGGGCTTGGTGATCGTGGCAGCCGCGGCGTTGCAGCGGCTGCGCCCGGCCGCGTGACCGGTCCGTTCCCCGATCCGCCCGTCCGCTCGAAGCGTCCCTGGTAGTTCCGCGGGAAGGAAGCACCATGCGAAAGACGACGAGGTCCGCGTTCGCCGCCGCCTGCGCCGCGTTGGCGGTGACGGCCGCCGCGTGCGGTACGACGAGCGAGAACAGCGGTGCGGCGCAGCCGCAGGATCCGCAGGCGGCGTGCGGCGGCCCGGACGGCCAGTACACGATCGGCATGAGCCAGGCGAACCTCGCCGAGCCCTACCGCGTGCGGATGGACGACGACATCCGCAAGGCCGCCGAGCGGGTGCCGCAGTTCAAGGACGTGCAGTTCGCCGACGCGGCCAAGGACAACGCCAAGCAGCTCTCGGACGTGGAGTCGTTCCTGACCAAGCAGGTGGACCTCCTGATGATCTCGCCGAACGAGGCGGCGCCCCTGACGGACATCGTGCGGCGGGCCTACAACTCGGGGACGCCGGTGGTCCTGCTGGACCGCAAGGTCAACGGGGACGCGTTCACCACCTACGTCGGCGTGGACAACGAGGCGATCGGCAGGCAGGCGGGCGAGTACTTCAAGAACGTGCTGTTCCCGGACGGCGGCAAGATCCTGGAGATCAAGGGCCTGTCCGGTTCGACGCCGGCGCACGAGCGGCACGACGGCTTCATGCAGGGCATCGCGGGCTCGAAGATCGAGATCATCGGTGCCGACGACGGCGGCTGGGAGCGGGCGGAGGGCCAGGAGAAGATGGACGCGCTGCTGAAGGCGCACCCGGACGCGCAAGCGGTGTACTCGCACAACGATCCGATGGCGGAGGGCGCCTACCTGGCCGCGCAGGCCGCCGGCAAGGCGGACCAGCTCAAATTCGTGGGCATCGACGGGCTGCCGATCGAGGCGGGCGGCATCAAAGCGGTGGAGCAGGGCCGGTTGCAGGCCACGTTCCTGAATCCGACCGGTGGCGAGGAGGCCGTGGAAGCGGCCAAGAAGATCCTGGTCGATTGCCAGCCGACGGAGAAGCACCAAACCCTTCCCACGGAATTGATCACGAAGGAGAACGCGGGTGAGGTGTACGCCCGGTTGAATCAGGGCTGAGACTTCCGGGGCTACCACATCTCACTTCTGATTCGGTGAAGGTGCAGGTCGCGCGCTAGGGCGAAACTCGTCCTGGCGTGCGACTTTTTCTTTAGCAAAGCGAGCTGTCGCCGAAGAGGAATCAAATCCACCTGGATGGTGGTAGTGGTCTCCGTGCAGTCCCGGTGACCATCTTAATGAGTGAATTTCGGAGTCCGGATTCCCGTGGTTCCGCGATGTTCCTTGGAGCCGGTGCGACCTCTTCCTACGCTTCGGGTGAAACCGAGCGTGCGATCTTGTGCGCCCGCGTTCGGGGGAACCGACCCATCCGTTCCCGACCGCGCACCACCGTCGAGTGACCAGGACAACGCTGTCCATTGTGGATAGTGATGTGGGGAGGGCGAGCTTTGATGAGAGACCGCAGGAGTGATGCGCTGCGCGCTGCGAGACGGCTGCCGAGGAAGTTCGGCGCGGTGCTCGGCGTGGCGTCGTTGGCGGCCGCCGCGCTGGTCGCCGACGCGGCCACCCACGGCGCGGCCCGGGCCTCGGCGCAGGAGCAGGAGCAGGCGCAGCCGCGGGCGGCGGGCAAGGGCAGCGTCGGGTGGGACACGTTCCGCGAACCGGGCGGCCTCGCCCAGCTGCGCGGCTCGGAGCACACCGGGCAGTTCTCCAGCTTCGCGAGGGACGGCAGCAACGACGACGGGTTCAACGGCACCTACTCCTGCCTGCGGCAGGCCGAGCGCGGCTGCGTGATCGCGGAGCGCGCGGGCGCCGGCGAGATCTCCTCCATCTGGTTCACCCGCGAACCGTGGGGCGACGTGACGGGCACCGGGAACATCGTGGTCGAGCTGGACGGCCGCACGGTGCTCGACGCCCCGCTGATCGACGTGGTGAGCGGCCGGGTGGGCGCGCCGTTCGAATGGCCCCTGGTCGGCAACGGCGACGACGCCGCGGGCGGTGCGGTGATCAAGGTGCCGATGCCGTACCGCGAGTCGATGCGGGTGACGGTGCAGAACAACCCGGACTTCTACCACGTGGACTACCGCTCGTTCGGCGACGCGGACGGCGTGCGGACCTTCGACCCGGCCGATCCGGCGCAGGACGTGCTGGCGCGGCTGCGCAAGTTCGGCATCGCCGACCCGAAGGGCGTGGACCCGGCGGCGCAGCCGACCCGCCGGGACTTCGCGGTGCCCCCGGGAGCGGCGGCACCGGTGGCGCAGCTGGACGGACCCGGCCAGATCAACGAGCTGCGGCTGCGCATCCCGCAGGTCGTGCCGAGCCCGCGGGTGATCGACGACGGCCGCGCGTTCGGCGAGGGCGGTGGCAGCCGGTTCGACGCGGCGGTGCACCCGCGCAACGCGGGCGTGCGCATCGTGCGCCGCTTCGACCCGCAGATCGCCGACCAGGTGGCCGGCCTCAGCGTGGACGGCGCACCGGCCGGCGAGTGGCGCAGCGGCGCCGCCGCACCGGGCGGCTGGGGCGTGCAGGCGATCGACGTGCCCCCGGAGCTGACGGCGGGCAAGTCCTCGATCGAGGTGGCGAACCGCTTCACGTCCTCCTCGGTGGACGTCAACGAGTTCCGCTACGACGTGCAGAGCCTCGTCGACGGCGAATGGGTGCGCACCGACGTGCTCGACGTCGGCCCCGGTCACCCCGGCGAGGAGGCCGCGCACGGTTACCGCATCGGCAACGCGGTGTTCGCCAGGGAGAAGCTGGTGGGCCGCTACGGGTTCGGCCCGGAGGAGGTCACCGCCTCCGAGCACGTGCTGGAGTCGGCGCGGCTGCGGATCACCTTCGACGGGCAGACCACGGTGGACGCCCCGATCGGCGAGTTCTTCGGCTCCGGCCTCGGCGAGCACGACGTGCGCACCATGATGAGCTCCATCGACCCGGGCGAGGACGGCTGGTACACGGCCTGGTGGCCGATGCCGTTCGACGAGAGCGCCACCGTGGAGATCGTCAACGGCGGCGGCGTCCCGATCGACGGCATGACCGCCGAGGTCTCCGTCGCGCCCCGCGAAGCCGACGAGAACGCCGGCTACTTCCACGCCACTCACCACCGCGGCCGGACCGTGGAGGGGGAGGACTGGAACTTCCTCGACGTGGACGGTTCGGGCACGTTCTACGGGGTCACGCACACCATGCGCGGGCTGATCCCGCCGAACGCGACGGCGACGCACCGCAACCAGCCGCTGTCCATCCCGGAGACGAACGCGGCGGCGAACCAGCGCAACTACCTGGAGGGCGACGAGCGCTTCTACGTCAACGGCGAGCGCAGCCCCGCCTGGTACGGCACCGGCAGCGAGGACTACTACGAGTCGGGCTGGTACTTCCGGGACGGCACCACGTTCTCGATGCCGCTGGCGGGCAATCCGGCGCACGAGCTGAACGGGGACGGCTGCCGGTACGACTGCACGGGCGCCTACCGGTTGCAGGTGCCGGACGCGGTGCCGTTCAACGACGGCCTGGTCGCGGGCATCGAGCACGGCCCGGACAACGACGAGCCGGGCGACTACAGCTCCACCGCCTACTGGTACGGCGGGCGACCGGCGTCGCAGGAGGAGGTCGACCGGATCGACCTGTCCGACGAGGGCAGCCGGGACGAGCACGGCTACCGGGCCGAAGGCGAGGTGGTGAACCTGCTGGACTCCCGCTTCGAGGGCACCGACGAGCAGCGCAGCGCGCCGGTGGCGGCCGCGACGGGGCCGGTGGGCTTCGACGTGGAGCTCGGCGAGGACAACCAGGGCGCCCGGTTGCGGCGCATCGGTGATCAGGCGCAGGCCTACCAGCAGGTGGAGGTGCGGGTGGACGGCGAGTCGGCGGGCACCTGGCTCCAGCCGCTGGGCAACGAGTCGCACCGCTGGCTGGAGGACGGCTTCGAGCTGCCGGTGGCGTTGACCGAGGGCAAGGAGTCGGTGCGGGTGGAGCTGATCCCGGTGCGGGGCGCTCCCGCGTGGACCGCCTCGGAGTACTCGGTGGTCGCGTTCTGACCCGTTGATCGAGCGCGGTGCCCGGTGGTCGTTCGGCCACCGGGCACCGTCATGTCCGGGGGTAGCAGCGCGCGCAGGAGTCCAGCGGCCACTCGTTCGGCGTCGGCGGCACGCACACCGCGCCGCAGTCGGCGAGCCCGAGCCGGGCCCGGTCGCCGTGCGAGATCCGGCGTTCGTTGCCCGGTGAGACCCGGTGGACCCGGTCGCTGGTGAACACCCCGCGCCAGCCGCGCGGTTCCGGCGCGGACATGCGCCACTCCCGAATTCCGTGGGTGGGACGCGGAACCGGCGATCCGGTCGGGGAGGGGGAGACCACCGGCCCCGCGCCAGCGACGGGAGGTTGTCGCTGGGGGTAATGTTAAGAGGGTTTTATTCCCTTGCATATTACCCCGATGAGTGAACATGATCGGCTCGTCCGGTCGTTAGGCTTCCTGGCGGAGGCGAGGGGAAGGTCCAATGCCGAGCACGCAGACACGCCGGAAACGCCGGATCGGCCAATACTTGCTGGAGTTGCGGGACGGCGCTGGACGAACGCACGGCGACGTGGCCGAGTTGCTCCGCAAATCGCAGACCACGATCTCGAAGATCGAGAACGGCTACCTGCTGTGCAACTTCGCGGAACTCGGCGCGATGCTGGCCTTCTACGGTGCGACCGAGCAGCAGCGGCGCGAAGCGCAGGCGATGTGGGACGACGCCAAAGTCGATGGCACGCGCATCCAGGTCTCCGCCGCCCACCCGGTGAAGTACCGGTCCTTCGTGCGTGCCGAAGCCGAGGCGGTGAGCATCCGGTTCATGGCCGCCCTGGCCGTACCAGGGCTGCTGCAGACGATCGACTACGCGACCGCTGTGCACGCCGCCGCGCGCAGGTTCGGCACGCCGAAGGACTTCCGCCGAGCCGTCCAGTCGCGGCGCGCTCGGCAACAGCGGCTGCACGAACCCGATCCGCCTGCGGTGCACGCGCTGATCGACGAAGCAGTCTTGCGTCGCCGGGTCGGCGGTCGCGAGGTGATGCGGGCGCAACTGCGGCATCTGCTGGAACTGGGCGAACGGCAGCACATCGTGCTCCAAGTGGTGCCGTTCGACGTCGGCGCGTACGGCACTTCATCCGGGCCGACCGTGATCTTGGGGTTCGGCGCGACGGACGATCCCGATGCGGTCTATCTGGAGTACCCGGGTGGCGGTTCCTGGGTGGAGAATTCCAGTGACGTCGAGGCGTTCGTGCTGACCTTCGACGACGTGGCGGACGAAGCGCTGTCGCCGGCCGAGTCGGCCCGGTGGATGCGCGATCTCGCGGAGCAGCTGGAGGACTGATGACCAGGAACCGTGTCTGGCGCAAGAGCAGCCGGAGCGGCGCCTTGAACGAGTGCGTCGAGGTCGCGTTGTCCGCCGACTCGACGGCCGTCCGCGATTCGAAGCTCGGTGCGGCGAGTCCCGTGCTGGCCTTCGGTCCCGCCTCGTTCGACACGTTCGTCCGCCGGCTCAAGTCCGGTCGCCTAGACCGCTGACGCGGCGTTGCTCTGTCACCGACGATCCGGAGGGCGTGGTGCACCGACATCAGATTTGGCGGAAGTCCAGCCGCAGCAACACCAACGGTGGCGCGTGCGTCGAAGTGGCGTTGGCCGGGGACTGCTCCGCCGTCCGCGATTCGAAGCTCGGGCAGGAGAGCCCGGTGCTGGCCTTCGGAACCGGTGCGTTCGACGCGTTCCTGGGTGCGGTCAAATCCGGACATCTCGACCGCTGACGCGGCGCTGCTCTTGCCCGGCCGATGTTCCAGGCGATCCGGAGGACTTGGTGCACCAGCATCCGACTTGGCGGAAGTCCAGCCGCAGCAACGCCAATGGTGGTGCGTGCGTCGAGGTCGCGCTGTCCGCCGATTCGACGGCCGTCCGGGATTCGAAGCTCGGGCCGGGGAGCCCCGTGCTGGCCTTCGGAACCGACGCGTTCGACGCGTTCCTGGGCGCGGTCAAGTCCGGTCGCCTCGACCGCTGACGCTCAGACGCCGAATGCCGCCGGGTACCGGACGAGCCCGGTCGCGGTGGGGCGCGAGGTGTCGAGGGACAGGGCGAGGAACGCGTCGTCGGGTGCTTCGAACGGCGCGCGCACTCCGAACCCGGAGGCCGGGGTGAACCCGAACCGCGGGTAGTAGTCGGCGTGCCCCAGCACGATCACCAGGTTCTCGCCGAGGTCGCGCGCGGCGTCGAGCCCGGCGCGGATCGCCGCCGAACCGGCGCCCCGGCCCTGGTGCTCGGGCAGCACCGCGCACGGTGCGAGCGCCAGCGCGGGCGCGTCGTCCACGTGGCAGCGGGTCAGCAGCGCGAACCCGACGACCGAGCCGCCGCCGTCCGCGCTGACGATCGAGAGCCCGTCGATCCACGCACCCCGATCGGCCCGCAGCGCGTCCACCAGGTCCGCTTCCTCCGCGGTCGGGAACGCGGCGACGTTCACCGCACGCACGGCCGCGACATCAGCGGGCACCTCCACCCGAGTAGTCCACATAGGACGCATCTCCCCGATTCCGGCACCTCGCGCACCACGACGACGCACGGCCCGGGACGCTAGCACCGGCCACCCGCCGACCGCCGCCGAATTCCGGCCGCACACCTGGCGATCGCACGGGAGTGACGCGGATCGCTTCCCGCCACCGAACCCGTCCCGTGTTCACGAACCCGGGCGCGGAACGGCGTGGTCTAGGTATGGTCCGGCCTCGTGGATCAACGGTGGCAGCTGAATGAGGAAGACCTCGGGCCGGAGGAAATCCGGAACTCCGGGCGACCGGAGGCGACGGACGACCTGCTTCGAGGCCAGGACCCGGAGGGTGTCGTCACGGTCCGCGTGACCGACACCGGGGAGTTCCGGTCGGTCGAGCTGGCCTCCGGCTGGAAGAGCGCTACTGATCCGCGCAGCCTGTCCGTACACGTCGTAGCGGCCGCGAACGACGCGACCATGCGGGCGGCGACGGCACAGGCCGAGCTCGTGCAATCCGCTCCGCCTGCCACTCGGCCCGAACCGGCCGAAGGCATCGCCACCTCCGATGACCCGATCACGGCAGCCGACGCGATGCAGCTCATCAACGCCGTCTCCACCGACCTGGAGGCGTTCAACCAGCGGATGACGGATGTCGTCGGCGCGACGGTGTCCGGCCAGAGCAGCGGCGGCCATGCCCGGGGGACGTCGGAACAAGGCCGGATCCTGGACCTCGTCATCGACGCGACCTGGTGCAGCGCAGCGCGCAACACCGAGATCGAAGGCGAACTCGCCGACGTCCTGCGAGTCCTGCGCGACAAAACCGCCCCGGGCGATGTGGCCAACGGACCGCAGAGTCCGGCGATCTCCCAACTGTTCGCCCTGGCGAGCGACCCGCAGCGATTCCTACGCCGCCTCGGCTTCGTCACCGACCAGCCCCCGAAGGGACTCTGATGGCACCCCCGAACGGCGAAGGAATCAAAACCGCCCTCGACGCCATGCACACCGACGCCGCCCTATGGCGCGAACAGGCCGAAGCCATGAACGGCCCCAAGCAAGCCGTGGAAGCGGTGAAGATCGAGCCAGGACAGCGGTTCTTCCTCAGCGACGAACTCGGCCTGGACGACACGTTGGAAGAGCTGCGCGTTGCGATCGGCAGCCTGATCGATCAGGGACAGCAGTACTTCAACAAGGTCGCCGACGATTTGACCGCTGCTGCGCAGCAGTACCAAGCCGACGACGACGCTGCCATGCAAAAGCTGCACGACCTGCTTGGAGAACACCCGTGACCACAGCCACCGGCGACGATGTAATCCACATGGTGAGCGGAAAGCTCACCGAAGTCCAAGAAATGATGCAGAAGCTCTACGACGGAGTCAACCAGCTACTGAGCTGGGTTCCGGAAGCCTTTATGCACTTGATCGAACCGATCAAGAAGGGCATGGAGGAAATCGTGAAGCTGCACAAGCAGATGTTCGACCAGATCATGCAGACCGTGGAACGGGCTGGCAGCCCCGAACTGCTGCGAGCCGCGTCCCAACAGTGGGCTGATCTGGTGGCCGAGAAGTTGGGCACCGTCGCGGGTGATCTCAAACTTGACAAGCACCGCACCAACATCGAGTGGGAAGGGCGTGCGGCGGAAGCGTACAAGGCACTGGTTCCCGGCCAAGCCGACGCGGTCAACGGCACCAAGTCGGCTGCGGATAAGATGGTCACCGCGCTCGACACGCTGGCCAACGCGGTCGAAATGTTCTGGATCTCCATCGGTATCGCAGTGGTGACGTTCCTCGGTGGACTAGCTACAGCAATTGCGGGTTGTATTGGAGTTGTTACGGCGCCGCCAGGGCTGGCATTCGGCGTCAGTGTCGGCGTCGCCGCAATCGGCCTTGCCACAGCTGCCTTCAGTGCGTTCATCGGCGCCATTCAGCCGATCAACTCACAGATGAAATCCGCGCAGAAGACCATCGACGAACTCGGCGGGAAATGGGCGACACCGGAGAACGGTGTTGACTTGAGTGACGGTAGCTCCAGCGATGGTGACGAATCGAACTGGGAGGCGCGGTGATCATTCCAATCCCGGCTGGTCCGCAGCCGCCGCCGAACTACACTCAGGTTTCGCCCAGCTGGGCGCGAAAGGTGAAGACTCGGCTGGTTCTGCTGGGCCTGATTCTGTTGGTGGGGTCCCCGGTGATTGCGGTTGCCGCGATCTGGTGGGCTTTCGAATTGCCGGCTGCTGAAACTGCGGCCATGATTTTGGTGTCAGGCCTGTGTGGCCTATCTGGATTCTTTTCAGTGATGGTCGGCGGGTTTGCTCTGATCGGCCAGTCCTATGTCAAGCGTGGTTGGTTGAACGTGACTTACGCTGCTGGCGTATGGCGCGCGTCGCTGGTGATTTGGATCAGTTGCGTGTTCTCGAGCTTCCTGAGTGGCGCCTTGTTCATCCTACTCGTGGGCGCGTCGGTTCGGAGAGGTGGCGCGTTCGATATGGGAAGCATTGCCTGCCTTGGGCTGATAGTTCTACCTGCCGTCTTGTCTGGAATGTGTTTTATGCTGGCTATTCAGAAGCTTCGCGTCTGAGCTCGGGGAGCTGGCCGCGCGGTCATCGCCATCCTGTATCGGCAAGGTCAATCCTCTTTGCCTCCATGGCATTGCGGTCAGATTTTGCCGGCGTGGTGAGTGATGCTGCTACCTCGGCGGGGCTCTCGCGCGGACGAGTTGAACGAGACCATCTCGTTTATCGGACGAGTCCGGTCGGGGTGGGGTGCGAGGTGGCGAGGGGCAGGGCGAGGAACGTGTCGTCGGGTGCCTCCGCACGCCGAACCGGGAGGCCGGGGTGACATCCGAACCGCGGGTAGTAGTCGGCGTGCCCCAGCACGATCACCAGGTTCTCGTCGAGGTCGCGGACGGCGTCGAGCCCGGCGCGGATCGCCGCTGATCCGGCGCCCCGGCCCTGGTGCTCGGGCAGTACTGCGCATGGTGCGAGCGCCAGCGCGGGCGCGTCGTCCACATAGGACTTGTCTTCCCGATTCCGGCACCTCGCGCACCACGACGAGGCACGGCCCGGGACGCTAGCACCGGTCACCCGCCATCCGCCGCCGAATTCCGGCCGCACACCTGGCGATCGCACCGGAGTGATGCGGATCGCTTCCCGCCCGAACGGCCTCGTCGCCAGCGGGCGTCCGGCGATGATCGAGCCCGCGAACCAGGGGAGGTCCGCCGACGGCGGGGCGAGGGGTGCAGAGTGAACTGGTCGGGCAATCAGCCGCAGTGGAATCCGAGTCGGCAGCCGCAGGGCGGCTATCCGCCGTTCGGGCCCGTTCCGGGAAGTCCTCATCCGGGCGGACCACAGCCCGGAGGTCCGCCGCCGCATTTCCAGCCCCCGCCACCACCGCACTTCCAGCATCCGGGCGGCCCGTACCCACCCGCGCTGCGGAAGAAGACCCGCTGGTGGATTCCGGCTCTGATCATCGGTTTCGTCCTGGTCCTGGTGGCGGGAGGTGGCACGACGATCTGGTTCGCGACCAGACCGCCGCTGGCTGCCGGGTTCACGTGGAAGGACAGCGGTGCCGTCGGACTTGAGCTGATCAGGACGCTCTCCGCGGAGGGCGTGCTGGTGCAGGTCGTGTCGGACGAGGTCATCGGCGTGAGCGAAAAGACCGGCGAGGAGAAGTGGAGCTTCACCCCGCCCGACGGGACCGACGTGTGCGGAGCCTCGGACGAGGCCGTGAACGGACTCGCGGCCATCCACGTCGGCTCCAGCAGGACCGACTGCCCGCGCGTGATCCTCCTGGACGTTCGGTCCGGTGAGCAGAAGTGGACCGCGTCGCTGGCCCGGGACGAATCCTATGAGCCGGTCACCCGCGTCGTCGGAGACGGCGTGGTCGTCGTGGACGAGGAGCGGGTGTCGAAACTGGCGTTGAGCGATGGTGAGCCCCTGTGGAGCGAGGGCGTCGCGGTGGACCGGAGCTGCTCGATATCTCCGTCCCGGGTGAGCGCTCCGCGGACGGTGCTGGTTCGCGGTTGCGCGGACGGGTACGAGCTGGTCCTCGTGGACTCCGCCAGCGGCCGGACGATCGCGACGAGCCGGCTCGAAAATGACCTGCGGTACGAGGTCGTCTCCGCCGATCCGGTGGTGTTGAGCGCGAGGATCAGCCGCGATTCCGATGCCGTGCCGTCGTTCGTGTTCTTCGACGAGGACGCGAACCGGACTGCGGAAGTACGCGGAGTCGGCTCGTACGGCCGGCTCGACACGGGCGCGGCAGGTGGAATGGGCGGAGATCTGCGCCGGTACAGGGCTGTCATCGGACACGGCCTGCTCGTCACCGGGGTCAAACCCGCGAACGACTCGTACGCGGACTTCGACGAGGTCGTGGCATTCGATCTCGCCTCCGGAGCGGAGAGGTGGCGGTCTCGGGTCAGCCGGAACTCGGATGTCCGGCCGTTCGCGCTCACCGAACGCGGGTTCATCGCGTTCGATACGGCGGTGCGCGGCGGTTCGGCGCAGATCGTCGAATTGTCGGCGGCGAACGGTTCGATCACCGAGCTCAGCCCACCGATGCCGGACGTGTCGATCACCTCCGAGTACGACCTCCATTGGGACGGCGAGGCGGTGTGCGGCGCGAACAACAGCCTCGTCTCCGAGGACTCGCTGTTCTGCATCCGGTGATCAGCGGTGCGCCGCCACCCGGTAGACCAGAACTCCCGCAGCGGCGGACCGCGTCCACCCGATCCTGTCCGAACCCGGGCGCGGAATGACGTGGTCTAGGTGTGGTTCCGGCCTGTGAACGATCGAGGACGAGTGTCGGCCGGCGGAACTTCCGCGGCCGCGGAGAGCGGTGCGGGCCGAAACGGCGCCGGGTGACGGCAGTGTCAGTGATGGCGACGGGTCGAACTGGGAAGTGCGGCGATGATCCCGATTCCGGGTCCCCCAACCACCTCCGCAGTACGTTCCGGTGTCGATCGAGTGGCCGCGGAAGCGGCGGCGGCAGCTCGACTTGACCGGATCGGTGCTGGTGCTCGTGTCGTTGGCGGTCGCAGAGCGGGAATTCCGCTGGTGTTCTCGCTCCCGGACATGGGTGGTGTAGCCGAGACCATGTGGGTGGGATTCCTCGCCGTGTCGGTGTTCTTCTCCTTCGCGATGGGCGTGCTGTGCCTGCTCGGGGTGTCGTACATCAAGAACGGTTGGCTCAACCTCACCGCGGCCCAAGGGCTGTGGCGCTCGTCGCTGGTTGTGTGGATCTTCTCCGTGATCGGTGGAGTGCTCGGAGCGGCCGTCTTGGCGCTGGGGGCAGCGTCGGCAGCACGCGACGGAGCTGCACCAGGCGTGGCGACCGCGCTGTGCTTCCTCGCGACGATCTTGCCCGCGGCGATGTGCGGCGCCGCATGGACAACGGTCGTTCAGAGGATCCGATGGTGAACCGAGGACACGAGAGCCGGTCGCTGCACGCTTGCGCGCGGGAGCCGATCAACTCCCAGATCGAGGTTCTCCGCAGTGCGGTCGACGGGATCGGGGACAGCTGGGCGAAGCCGGACAACGGGGTCGACCTGAGCGATGGCGGCGTCAGCGATCGGGACCCGTCGAATGGGGAGGCTCGATGATTCCGATTCCTACCGGCCCCCCACCTCGGCCGAACCTCGTTCCGGTGGCGCCTGAGTGGGAGCGCGCTCGCAAGGTGCGCTTGCTGCTGACGGGACTGGTGCTGTTGATCGCGTCCCCGGTCGTGGCGGTGGTCGAGGCGTTGTGGATGTACTTCCTGCCCATCAGCGACGATCCGTTCTCCTGGTCAGGTTTGCTCCTGACCGGGACGGCGGCGCTGTTCTGCTGGTTGTTGGGATTGTGCTCGGTGCTCAGCCAGTCGTACTTCAAGCGGGGAGCCGTCGACATCGCGGGTGTCCGGCCGTTCCTTCGGCAGGCCGTGGTGCTGTGCGTCGGCACCGCGTGCGTGAACGCGTTCAGCCTGTTCTTCTTGGTGTTCGTTTCAGCGGACCGCGCGGACGAGTTGGACGCGACCATCTCGTTCTATCTGGCGATCGCGGCTGTTCCCATGGTCATGGCGCTGGTTTGTTGCGTTCAGATGTTCCAATGCCTGCGGCCAGAATCTCGTTCATGACGGAGCGCTCTGCTTCTCGGCGCTGCTGGAACTGCTGTTGCTGATCGATTTTGCTTGTCCGGTCCCTTGCGGTGGTGGATGTGGTCTCGACTGCAGGTGGCGGGTCGACGCGACGCGGGTGAGCCGGGTGGCTGGAATGGGGAGTCGGGCTGGTCGGCTGACTGGTCGAGTGTTGGTGCAGGTCAGCGCTTCGGTCTATTCGTTTCCGGGAAAGAGGATGGGCCGATCGGGTGGCGAGTGCGCGAGGAGCGTCACCCGCTACTGTGTTGATCGTCATACAGGTGGTTGAGTAGGTTCCCGCACGCGGGGAGGGGCGGGCGTGCACCATGCTCAGCTGACGCGTGGACATGCCAGGGGAGGAAGCATGACCGGGTTCAGGATAGACCCAGAGGCGCTCGAGGCGGCGATCCGAGAACTCGAGGATGCGCGGGATCAAGCGTTTAAGATGACGCGAAGCGTGCAATCGGCGATGCCGGGCGAGCTGACGGCCAAGGACTCCATCACCTCGGGCGCCCGGGAGCTTTTTCGGGATCGCGCGAATGGTGCTGATGCGTCCCTCCAGATGGCCGCTGGGTCGATTGTTGACAAGTTGAACGCGAAAATTGAAGCATATCGGGATACTCTGGACGAGTATCGATTGGCCGAAGATAATGCATCTGTTGATGCTAGTCGAGTTGATGGGCGGTCGTAAGTAGGCATGGTTTTGCGTTCTCGTTCTTCGCGTTTGCTTATCTGCGTCGCGTCGGTGGCCGCTCTGGCTCTTTCTGGGTGTTCCGTAGGTTCGGGTGAAGAGTCGGCGCCGTCTCCTTCTTCGGCGCCTGATTCGGGTGATTCGGAAGTCGAAGATCCGCGCGATGCAGCGGGTGTGCCGCCGTGCAGTCTTGTTAAGCCTCAAGATATCGCGGCGTTGGGGCTGCTTCCTGAAGGTGAGGTGCAACCTGATGAGCTAGACCCTAGTTTGCCGGATAACTGCACCTGGAAATCTGATCGCGGTGACAAATATGTCGCCATAAGTGTGCTCCCCGGGCGATCTCTTCAGATCTACCGGGATAATGAGGACAGTTACGTGGATTACTCCGAGGGCGTGATTGCGGGGCATCCTGCTATTCAGGCCAACAATGACCGTCCTGAGAACGGCAGTTGTGGCGTTTATCTTGCGACCAAAGAGGACCAGATCTTGTTCTCCTTTGCTGCGGACGTGACCGTCGGTGAGGTGCATGACCCGTGTTCGCTTGCCAAGCGCGCCTTGGAGGCGTCCGTTCCCACACTTCCCGCGGCTGAGTGATTGGATTTGAGGTGAGTAATCCAATGTCTGGATCTAACGAACTGGTCGGCTCCGGCATGTGCTTCGCGGGTATGGCGAAGCAGCTGCGTGCGGACATGGGTGGTTCTCCTGAAGCCGGTTCGCTGCCGAGCGCGTTGAACCACGGTAGTGCGGCGTGGGATACGGCCCGGAAGAAGTTCGAGCAGCTGGCGACGGACGTGGAGTCCGCGCTCCGTAAGGCCGAGACCGCGCACGAAGGTCGCGCCGCCGATGCCGCGCAGGCGTCGATCAACGAGATCGCGCCGCACGCGCGGGCGGCCGCGGAGACCGCCGGTGCCGTGAGCAAGGCGCTGGAGAACCAGGCCACCACGCAGACCTCGACCTTCCACGAAATCCCGGGCAAGGGCGAGACCCTCAACAACGGGCGTGAGGTGCAGCTCGACCCGCCGCAGAAGGGCTGGGTCGAGGAAGGCGGTTGGGACGACACCTGGATCCTCGGCTGGGCGAGCGACTACGAGGAGCGGATGGAGGACTTCCAGCTCACCAACGATCGCGCGCTCGAGATCAAGGAGCGCTACCAGCGGGAGACCGAGACCAACCTCAACTCGGTCCCCGAGTTCCAGCCCATGCCCGGGGAGGAGTCGAACTCCCCCGCCCCCGGCGCGACGACGCCTTCCGCGCGGGATGCGATGGGGAATTCGCAGTTCAGCAGCGTGTCTTCGCACGGTGGTGGGGTTCCGGCGGGGACTTCGTCGTCGTGGGCGTCGTCGCCGACTCCGGGTGGTGGGGCTCCGTCGCTGGGCACCGGGAACTCCGGTGGGGTTCCGGCCGGGTCCGGTTCCGCGTGGGCTCCGTCGCCGCAGCCGGGCGGCGGGCTGGCACCGGGCGTGGTGCGCGGTCCGGACGGCACGTTGTACCGGCAGAACCCCCAGACCGGGGCGTGGGAGCGGCAGAACCCGTACAACGGTCGCTGGGCTCCGGCACCGGGCGGTGGTCCTGGTGGCGCCGCGGGTGGTCGCGGTGGCGTCGGTGCTGGTGGTTCCGGGGGCCGCATGGGCGGCCTCGGCGCCGGTGCTGGTGCCGGTTCGGGCACGGGCGCCGGTGGTCGCGCCGGGATCGGTGGCCTGGGCGGTGCCGGTGGCGGGACGTCCGCGTCCGGTGGCGCCGGTGCGGCCGGTGCTCGCGGCGGTGCGGGCGCGCCGGGCGGCGTGGGCGGTGGGCAGCGCGGTGCTCAGCAGGGCGAGGACGCCGAGCACGAGCGGCCGAGCTGGCTCATCGAGGAGGAAGACGTGTTCACCAACGACATGCGGGCGGTGGCCCCGCCGGTCTTCGGCGACTGGGAGAACCAGGACCGCTGATGGCACGAGGCAGGATGTCGATCAGCCCGTTGGCCGCCGCCTACCTGTGCGAGCGGTTCGACAGCCACGTCCACCCGCTGCTGCGGGTGGGCAGGCTGGCGGGCGAACCCACCCGCGACGAGCTGGCTCGCGCCGCCGAACTCGGCAGGCAGGACCTGGCCCGACGCGGGTACTTGGAACGGGACGAGCTGCACCCGTTCCTGGACGACGCGTGGCAACTGCTGTCCCGGCCGCCGCTGGCGGTCGGGGTGGCGGTGCATGCCAAGCGCGGCACCTCGTTCAACGCGGTCTGCGTCGAGCACGGCCGCGCCACGGTGCGCGCGTACCAGGCCGACGGTGAGAACAACGACGACCTGCAGGACATCGTGCTCAGCAGGCACGAGTACGGCGGCCCCGCCGGCAACGCGGTCGAACTGATCGGCGCGCCCGCCTCGGGTGGTGGCGGCACGGCCAGCGTGCCGGTCGAAGTGCTCGACGGCGCGACCGCGCGGATGCGCCGCAACCCCACCGGCAGCCTGCTCAGCGCGCTCACCGGCGCCGGGGTGAAGAGCGCCGACGCGCGGGTGCTGGCGTCGGTGCTCACCGCGGAACGCGAACTGGACGGGGTGTTCACCGCGCGCAGCCACGACCGCCGGGTCGGGCGCACGCACCGGCCACCGTTCTCGGTGTCGTTCTTCACCGGGGCCGACGGCTGCTACCTGACGCAGAAGCGGGAAGGCGGTGACGGGCGCCAGTGGTTCACCGTCGCGCCCGCCGACCGGCGCAAGCTGACCGCCAAGATCGAAGAGATGGCGCGGCTGGTGGCACTGCCCGCCGCCCGGTGACTCACCGGCGGGCGGTGCTGCCCCGCGCGACGAGGTGGGCCGACAACGTGCGCGTCGCCGGCTCACCGACGTCACCCCCGATGCGGCGCAGCAGCAGCTGCGCACCCAGCGCACCCATGTCGTAGGCGGGCTGCGCGACCACGCTCAACGGCGGGTCCAGCAGGGTCGCCCACGGCGCGTCGTCGAACGCGATCACGCCGACGTCGCGGCCGGGCCGCAGGCCCAGTTCGCCCAAGGTCTCCAGCACGCCCACCGCCATCGCGTTGTTCGCGACCAGCAGCGCATCCGGCGGCTCCGGCCGGTCCATCAGCTGCCGCGCCGCGCGCCGGGCGCCCGCCGCGCGGAACTCGGTGTGCCGCACCAGGCCCGCGTCCGCGAGCCCCGCCGTGCGCAGGCCGTCCCGGTAACCGGCCAGCCGCGCGTCGGCCGTCGGCATCCCGCTCGGACCGGTCAAGCAGCCGATGCGGCGGTAGCCCTGGTCGGCCAGGTGCAGCGTGGCGCTCCGCGCCGCACCACCGCTGTCCACCAGCACCGTGTCCCCGCCACCCGGCAGCGGCCGGTCCAGCGCGACCACCGGGACCGCGTGCGCCCGCAGCAGCGCGGCGCTCTCCTCCCGGCCGGTGGGGGACAGCAGCACCCCGGCGACGCGTTCCTGCAACGCCACGTCCAGGTATTCGCGTTCCTTCGCCGGATCGTCGTCGGAATTGCACAGCACCACCGAATACCCGGCGGCGTGCGCCACGTCCTCCACGCCGCGCGAGATCGCGGTGAAGAAGGGGTTCTCGACGTCCGAGATGATCAGCGCGAGCACTGCGGTCTCCTGCTTGCGCAGGTTCCGGGCCGGGCCGTTCGGCCGGTAGCCCAGCTCGTCCGCCGCGGCCACCACCCGCGCCGCCAGCGCCGGATCCACCGTGCTCTTGCCGTTCAGCGCCCGCGACACCGTCGCGGTGGAGACCCCGGCCCTGGCCGCCACATCACTGATCGTCGCCACCGGACCTCCTGCTGTCGGCTGGCCGCGTGGTCGCGGCGCGGATTCCTTGACAGTTCCGACGAGGCCAGAATAACTTCCGAGAAATCGATTGCTCATAACCCGGTCGGTCAACGATGCACGAACTCGGGTGCAGGCGGCAGGCGCGGAACCCCAGCGCAGGCGGACCCGGAGCGACCTGCCGGGAGCGGTGCAAGTCGAGGAGCCGGCGTTCCGAACCCGGGACGGCGGCGAGTCCGGACCCAGCACGTTCCGAGAACCCGGGAGGCCCCGTGGCCCGCATCGGTGTCATCTCCATCTCCGACGGTCGTGATCACGTGCACGCGCGCAACGCCGACTTCATCCGGCTCAAGCAGGACGGTCTCGTCGCCGCGCTCACCGCGGCCGGGCACGACGTCGTCGCCGGTCGAGAACTCGTCGCCGACAACGTGCTCGCCAGCTCCGTGGCCCGCGAGGTCGCGGCCGCCGACGTGGACGTCACCGTCCTCTACTACGCGGTCTGGTCGTTCCCGCACTTCACGATGCTCGCCGCCGACGCCACCCGCAGCCCGCTGGTGCTCGTCGCCAGTACCGACCCCACCGAACCGGGCCTCGTCGGCATGCTCGCCGCGGGCGGCGCGCTCGACCAGATCGGGCGCGAGCACACCCGCGCCTGGGGCGCTCCCGACGACCCCGAGCTCGCCGCCACCATCGGAGTCCAGGCCACCGCCGCCGCGACCGTCGCCTCGCTGCGCGGCTCCACCTTCGGTCGCTTCGGTGGCCGGCCCATGGGCATGAACACCGCCGTGGCCAACACCGACCAGTGGCAGCGGCAGTTCGGCATCGACGTCGAGGAGATCGACCAGTACGAACTCGTGCTGCGCGCCGAGAAGGCCGACGCGGCCGAAGCCCGCAAGGCCCGCGAGTGGATCGAGCGGCACGCCGCCGGGGTGCACTACGACGGCGCGAAGCTCACCCCCGAACTGCTGGAACGCCAGATCCGCTCCTACATCGCCGTCCGCGAGATCATCGCCGAGCGGCACCTCGACTTCTCCGGCATCAAGGGCCAGCCGGAACTCACCGAGAACTTCGCCACCATGGACGTCACCGAGGCCTTCCTCAACGACCCCTACGACTGGAACGGCCCCAAGGACACCCACGTCTGCGCCACCGAAGCCGACATGGACGGCGCGCTCACCATGCAGCTGTTCAAGCAGGTCGCCCGCACCCCGGTGCTGTTCGCGGACGTGCGGCACTACCACGCGGACCGCGACATCTGGGACCTGTGCAACTCCGGCCAGCACGCCACCTGGTACGCGGTGCGCAGCGACGACCCGGCCGAGAACCTCGCCAAGGTCAACTTCTACCCGGAGGTGTTCTTCTTCCCCGCGGGCGGCGCCTCCGTGCAGCACATCGCCGCGCCCGGGCAGATGACCCTCGGCAGGCTCACCAGAGAAGCGGGGGAGTACCGGCTGCAGCTGATGCTCGGCGAGTTCGAGAACTACGACGAGGACACCAACCGCGCTCTCGTCGAGCAGTCCACCCCGGAGTGGCCGCACGCGTTCGCCCGGCTCGACGCGCCCGGCGAGGTGTTCCTGTCCAGGTTCGGCGCCAACCACGTGCACGCCGTGCCGGGCGACCACCGCGCCGCGCTCCGCGCCGTCGCCGGCCAGCTCGGCGTCCGCCTCGACGAGTGGACCCGCGGCTGAGCGGCGCACCGGATCGAACAAGCCGGAACGGGCCGAAACAAACACGCGCGCGTCCCGCATCGAAGCGCAGGTCAGTGCGTTGGTCCAGCGGCCATCGGCGGGAACCGGGCTCCCGCCGATGGCCCAGCGGGCCGCGCGCGTGCCCGAATCGGACAGGAGTGCGGATCGCCCGGGCGGCGGGTCTTTACGATGCCGCGGGGAACACCGGACGAGCGGGAGGAACAGGCGATGGCTGAGGGCGTGCTGATCGGGATCGACATCGGAACGTCGAGTTCCAAGGGGGTCCTGGTCACCACCGACGGGCGGATCGTGGCCAGGTCGACCAAGCCGCACGACACCTCCTACCCGCACCCGGGCTGGGTCGAGCACGACGCGGAATCGGTGTGGTGGAACGACTTCACCGCCATCGTGCGGGACCTGCTGCCCGCCGCCGAGGGACGCACGATCGAAGGACTCGGCGTCAGCGGCATCGGACCGGTGCTGCTGCCCGCCGACGGCGACGGCAACCCGCTGCGGCCCGCGATCCTCTACGGCGTCGACACCCGCGCCACCACCGAGATCGCCGAGCTCACCGAGGAGTTCGGCGCCGACGAGATCCTGCGCCGCGGCGGCTCCGCGCTGACCAGCCAGGCCGTCGGGCCGAAGATCCGGTGGCTCGCGAAGAACGAACCCGAGGTGTACGCGCGCACCGAGAAGCTGCTCATGTGCAGCTCGTACCTGGTGCACCGGCTCACCGGGCGCTACGTGCTCGACCACCACTCCGCCAGCCAGTGCGACCCGCTCTACGACCTGCGGGCCCGCGACTGGTCGAAGGACTGGGCGCAGCGCGTCGCCCCGGACCTGCCGCTGCCCGAACTCGCCTGGCCCACCGAGGTCGTCGGCCGCGTCGGAGCGCACGCCGCCGCCGAGACCGGGCTGCCCGAAGGGCTCCCCGTCACCACCGGCACCATCGACGCCTGGGCCGAGGCCACCAGCGCCGGCGTGCGCGAACCCGGCGACGTGATGCTGATGTACGGCACCACCATGTTCTTCGTGCAGGTGCTCACCGACCCGCGGCCGCATTCGGCGCTGTGGGGGACCTGCGGGGTCTTCCCGGACACCTACACGCTCGCCGCGGGCATGGCGACCTCCGGCGCGGTCACCGACTGGATCCGGCGGCTCGTCGACGGCGACTTCGCCGAACTCGTCGAGCAGGCCGCGGGCGCGCCCGCCGGCAGCCGCGGCCTGCTGCTGCTGCCGTACTTCGCGGGGGAGCGGACGCCGATCTTCGACCCGGACGCGCGCGGTGCGCTGCTCGGGCTCACCACCAGCCACGGGCGGGCCGAGGTGTACCGGGCAGCGCTGGAAGGCATCGGCTACGGGGTGCGGCACAACCTCGAAGCGATGAGCTCCGCGGGCGGCCGGGCCGGGCGGCTCGTCGCCGTCGGTGGCGGCACCCAGGGCGGGCTGTGGACGCAGATCGTCTCCGACATCTCCGGCCAGGAGCAGCAGATCCCCAGCGAGACCGTCGGCGCCGCGTTCGGCGACGCCCTGATGGCCGGGATCGCCACCGGCACCGCCGTGGACGAGCGGCAGTGGAACCCGGTCGCCCGCACCGTCGTGCCCGACCCGGAGCGCACCGAGCGCTACGACGCCTTCTACCAGCACTACCTGGAGCTCTACCGCGCCACCGCGGACATCCAGCACTTCCTCGCTCGTCAGCAGCACGCCGCTGACGACTGATCGCTTCTCCCCCTGCTGATCGGGGGTGGGGCGGCGGAACCTCAGCGGGATTCTCGCTGCGGGATCTTTTTCACCGGTGGCTCCGCCACAGGAGAAAACGCTGTCCTCGCGAGAACCCCGCTGAGAACCCGCGGGTGGTCCCGTTGCGTGCTGGGTCTCCGCTCAGCGGCTTCGCCGCTGACGAGCGAAGGACGAC
>NZ_JAIUKC010000168.1:0-23599 GCF_020177435.1 Saccharopolyspora sp. 7B
CGGGGGCGGGGGGGGGGGGGGGCGGCGGCCCCCCCCCCCCCCCCCCCCCCCCCCCCCCCCCCCCCCGGCGCCCCCCGCCCCGCCCCCCCCGGGCGGGGGGGGGGGCCGCGGTGCGTCCGGCACCCGCGCCGGTCTCCGCGCGCCGGGGGAGCGCGCCGGGGGAGCGGGCCGGGGCCGCGGTGCGCGGCGGCCCGTGCGGCGGCGACCCCGAGATCCACTCGATATGCTCCGCGGCACCGGCCCGGGGCACCGGACGCGCCCGAGCACCGGCCCACCGCGGCGAGCGGTCCCGGGCGCGGCCGGTGGAGAGGGGCCGGTGGAGAGGGATGAGCGCGGTGGGCTGGAGCACCCGGGAGATCGCGGAGCTCGCGGGCACGACCCTGCGCGCGGTGCGGCACTACCACGACGTCGGCCTGCTCGACGAGCCCGAGCGGGGATCGAACGGCTACAAGAAGTACGGGGTGGCGCACCTGCTGCGGGTGCTGCGGATCAAGCGGCTCACCGAGCTCGGCTTCTCCCTCGCCCAGGTCGCCGAGATGGGCGCCGACGACGAGCACCCGGCGGAGGCGCTGCGCGCGCTGGACGCCGACCTCGCCGCCACCATCGAACGGTTGCAGCGCGCCCGCGTCGAACTCGGCGTCGTCCTCAACCGCGCGACCCCCGCCGAACTGCCGCCGGACCTGGCACCCGGCGTGCGGGACCTGTCCGATGCGGACCGGAACCTGGTCGTGGTGGTGACCCGCGTCCTCGGCCCCGAAGGCATGCGGACCTACGCGAAGATGCTGGAGAACCTGCCGCAGGACCCGGCGGCCGACGAGTTCGACGCGCTGCCCGCGGACGCCGACGAGGCGACCCGCGCCGATCTCGCCGAGCGCATGAGGCCCTACGTGCGGGCGCTGCGGGCGCTGAACCCGGACCTGACCGAGGCACACGAGGACGCGCCCGGCGGCCCGGCGTTCGCCCGGCGGACCGTCGGCAAAGCCGTCGCGGAGCTCTACAACGCGGCCCAGCTAGACGTGCTGCGGCGGGTGGGCCCCGAGGTCGCCGAGCGGCCCCGGGACGACGGCGGATGACCGGAACGCCCGGTTCGCCGCGTCCGCCGCGAGGTGGCGCGGCACGGGTCGAGGAGCGCCCCACGAGCCGTGTTCCGAGCCAGAGCGGTCCGGTGACCGTGCGTGGATCACAGCGTGCACGCGGAGTACTACAGTGTGCGGACGACTTCTCGGCGGCGGCAGGAAGATCACACGTATGAGCGTCTCGGGCAAGGATCCGTACCCACCGCAAACCGCGGACTTGACCAAGCCCAGCGTGGCCCGGGTGTACGACTGGTACCTCGGCGGCGACGCGAACTGGGCGATCGACCGGGCCTTCGGCCGCAGCGTCATCGACAAGTACCCGTTGCTGCGCCCGATCGCCGTCAGCAACCGCCTGTTCCTGCACCGGGCCGTGCGGCGGCTGGTCGCGCACGGCGTGCACCAGTTCATCGACATCGGGTCCGGCGTGCCCACCATGGGGAACACGCACTCGGTCGCCGAGGAGATCGAACCGGACTCGCGCGTGGTCTACATCGACAACGAGCCGGTGGCGGTCGCGCACTCCAAGGTGCTGCTGGACAAGCACGGTGACCCGAAGCGGCACGCCGCCGTCAACGCGGACCTGCGCAACCCGGACAAGCTGTGGCAGCGCGCGCTGGAGACCGGGGTGCTGGACCTGGAGAAGCCGATCGCGGTGCTGCTCATCGCGGTCCTGCACGTCCAGCAGTTCGGCACCGACGGCACCGACATCTCCGAGCAGGTCGTCGCCCGCTACCGCGAACTCGTGCCGCCCGGCTCCTACCTCGCGATCTCGCACATCACCGACGACGGGGTGCTGCCGGAGATGGAGGACAAGCTCGCCGGTATCAAGGCCATGTACGACCGCTCCTCCAGCCCGGTGATCTGGCGGCCGCGCAAGGACATCGAAGGCCTGCTCGGCGACTTCGAGCTGATGGAACCGGGCATGGCCTGGACGTCCGAGTGGCACCCGGAGGACCGCAGCCCCAACCACACCAAGGACCTCGGGTTCGAGCACCCCGAGCAGTCCGGGATCTGGGCGGGCGTCGGCCGCAAACCGCTCCAGCCGCGCGGCTAGCACCCTTGCCGTCCCGCCGCTGATCGTTAGGCTCGGCGTCGCACACGTGGCGCCGAGCCGGGAGCGGACAGTGGACGACCAGGACTTCTGGCGGTGCGCCGCCGACCACCTCGTCAGGTACGGCGGGCCGTTCACGCCGCGGATCATCGAGCGGGCCGCCGGTTCGCACGTCCACGACTCGGACGGGAACGCCATCCTGGACTTCACGTCCGGGCAGATGAGCGCGCTGCTCGGGCACGCGCACCCGGACGTGGTGCGCGCGGCGGGGGAGGCGGTGGCGAACCTCGGCCACCTGTACTCGGGGATGCTGAGCCGGCCGGTGGTGGAGCTCGGCAGGCGGCTCGCCGCGACGCTGCCGGACCCGCTGAGCCGGATGCTGCTGCTGAGCACCGGCGCCGAATCCAACGAGGCCGCCATCAAGATGGCGAAGCTGCACACCGGCGGCTGGGAGGTCGTCGCCTTCGACCGCTCCTGGCACGGGATGACCTCCGGTGCCGCGGCCGCCACGTTCTCCGCGGGCCGCCGCGGGTACGGGCCGCCGGTGCCGGGGAACCTGACGCTGCCGACCCCGGACGCCTACCGCTCGCCGTTCCGGCACGCCGACGGCTCCTACGACTGGGAGTCCGAACTGGACTACGGCTTCCGGCTCGTCGACCAGCAGTCCACCGGGAACTTCGCCGCGTGCGTGGTGGAACCGATCCTGTCCTCCGGCGGCATCATCGAACTCCCCGCTGGCTACCTGGCGAAGCTGCGGGAGCACTGCGACCGCCGCGGCATGCTGCTGGTCCTCGACGAGGCGCAGACCGGGCTCGGCCGCACCGGCACCATGTACGCGTTCGAGCGCGACGGCGTGGTGCCGGACCTGCTGACCCTGTCGAAGACGCTCGGCGCGGGGATCCCGGTGGCGGCGGTGCTGACCTCCCCGGAGATCGAGCAGTCCTGCCACGAGCGCGGATTCCTGTTCTTCACCACGCACGTCTCCGATCCGCTGGCCGCGTCGGTGGCGCTGGCCGTGCTCGACGTGCTGGAGCGCGACGACCTGGTGCCGCGGGCCGCGCGGCTCGGCGCGGAGCTGCGGTCCCGGCTGCTGGACCTGCACGACCGGTACGAGGTGGTCGGGGACGTGCGCGGCCGCGGCCTGCTGCAGGGCATCGAGCTGGTGACCGACAAGGCGAGCAAGACCCCGGCCGACGACCTGGGCCGCGCCGTCACCGCCGCCTGCCTGGAGCGCGGGCTGCACGTGAACATCGTGCAGCTGCCCGGCATGGGCGGGATCTTCCGCATCGCGCCCCCGCTGACCATCGAGGAGGCCGACCTGCACGAAGGCGTGGACCGCTTGGAGTCGGCGCTGCGCGCGGTGGTGGGCGGCCCGCCGTCCACCGCGCGCTGATCGGAGGCCGCCCCTGCGTCGTGCACCGGTTCGCTCGTGCTTCCCGGGCCCGGCGCCGGATCGCCCGGCCGCCGCCGGTCCCGACCGGGTCAGGCGGTCCGCTCGCCGAGCAGCGCCACCAGGTCGTCGGCCGCCGCGGCCGAGGAGGCCGGGTTCTGGCCGGTGATGAGCAGGCCGTCCCGCAGCACGTAGGAGGACCAGTCCGGGCCCTGCGAGTAGTCGCCGCCGAGGGACTTCAGCTCGTCCTCCACCAGGAACGGCACGACCTCGGTCAGCTGCACCGCGGCCTCCTCGGAGTTCGTGAACCCGGTGACGCGCTTGCCGCGGACCAGCGGGGAACCGGCGGGATCCGCGACGTGCCGCAGCACCCCGGGGGCGTGGCAGACGAGCGCGACCGGCTTCCCGGCGCGCAGCACGTCCTGGATCAGCCGGATCGAGTCCTGGTCTTCGGCGAGGTCCCAGAGCGGTCCGTGCCCGCCGGGGTAGAAGACGGCGTCGAAGTCGTCGGCCGACACCGAGTCCAGCCGCACCGTGGAGCGGAGCGCGGCGGTCGCCTCGGGGTCGGCTTCGAAGCGGCGGGTGGCGTCGGTCTGCGCGTCGGGTGCGCCGCTGTTCGGGTCGAGCGGCGGCTCGCCGCCCTGCGGGGAGGCGAGCACGAGCTCGGCACCGGCCTCCTTCAGGCGGTAGTAGGGCGCGGCGAGCTCCTCCAGCCAGAAACCGGTCTTGTTCCCGGTGTCGCCGAGGCGGTCGTGCGAGGTGAGGACGATCAGGACCTTCATGAGCTGCTTTCCACTTCGGCTGCAGGACGTTCGGTCGGGCGGTGCCCACGTCCGGGGTCCCCGGCCGGGCCGATCTTCACACCAGGGGACCGGTCCGAGCGTGGTGATCCCGCCGACCGGGTACTCCCGGTGGGGAGGCCCCGCCGCGGGGCCCGCACCGGACCAGGAGGCGCACATGGCGAACAACGCGCACTTCATCACCGCGAACTCCGGCGGGCCGCCCGTGGTCGTCGTCCGCGACGACCGCGGCTCGCCGGTCACCGAGCTGGAACTGCCCGCGGGCGATGCGCGGATCGAACGGGCCGACGCCGAGCTCGGCGCCGCGGGCTGGACCCGCGAGGTCGAGTGGACCGCCGCGGACGACGGCTGGGTCGTCCCCGTCGTCCCGGCCTAGGCGCCCGGCCTGACCTCCCGGTCCGGCTCCTCGGCTCGGCCGCCCGGCCTGGCCCCCGGTTCGGCTCCCTGCTCGGGCTGCGGGGGCAGCGCCCCGGCGCCTCCGCGCCCCACCTCGAACAGGCGCCAGACGTCGTCGGTGGCGGCCGTCCCGTCCAGCGGGAGGCCGTCCGCGTCGACCAGCGGCCGCGACCGGTTCTGCTCGTCGGTGGCGCTGAGCACCACCGACGTCGCCAGCCGCGGGGTGAACCCGCTCGTCCACGCCGTCATCGAGTGGTACCGGCCGCGCTCGACCACCAGCGGCTCCGTCCCGTAGGACCGCGCCAGCTCCGGCCACCGGGAACCGGCGACCTTGCGCGCCAGCAACGCCGAGGCTTCGGCGTCCTCGGCGAACGCCGGGTGCGGGGCGGACTCGGCGGCCAGCACCTCGCGGCCGTCCTGGTCCAGGATCCGGCTCAGCATCCGCGGCTTCCGCTCCTGCCCGTCCGCGGCGATCGTCGCGTAGGCGTGCGCGACGTCGGTGGCGCTGACCGGCTGCTCGCCCGCCGTCAACGCGTCGAACGCGGACCGGCCGGACGGCTCCCACGAACCGGTGTCGAAGCCGAGCCGCGCCGCGCTCCGCCGGACGGTCTCCGCCTCCAGTGCTGCCTGCGGGCGCGGGGACGAGCACTCCGGGCCCTCGCAGCCGGCCTCCTGCGACGCCTGCGAGCCCGCGAGCTGCAGGAACTGCGCGAACGGTTCGAACGCCGTGCCGGGGTGCTGCGGCGCCGCCGCCCAGTCGTAGCCGCCCGCCGTCGTGGCACCGCTGTGGTACGCGCGCACCGCGCCGGTGCCGGGTTCGATCGCGACCAGCGCCGCGTGCGAGCCCGGTGCGCGGGCGGTCACCTCGGCGACGGCCTGCTCCGCCGCGCGCTGCGCCGCGGCGTCGATGGTGGTGATGATCGAATAGCCGCCGCGCTGCAAGGTGCCCTCGGTGAAACCGGCCCGCTCGGCCTCCTCCAGCACCTGCTGGCGGATCTCGTAGGTGGTGCCGGACAGCGCCTCGCCGCGCCAGGCGAAGCGCTCCCGGGTTCCGGGCATCCGCATCTTCGCCGCCTGCGCGTCGTCGACCATGCCGTGCCGCCGCAGCTGCCCGGCGACGTACTCCCAGCGGGCCCGGCCCTGCTCGGCGTTGTACGCCGGGTCGTTCTCCGTCGGGCGCTGGACCATCCCGGCCAGCAGCGCGGCTTCGCTCGGGTCGAGGTCGGCGGGCGGCTTCCCGAAGTAGGCCTCGGCGGCCGCGTGCACCCCGTACGCGCCGCGCCCGTAGTACGCGGTGTTCAGGTAGGCCTGCAGGATCTCGTCCTTCGGCAGCTCGTTGGTCACCTTGAACGCGAGCACGACCTCCTTGAACTTGCGGGTGTAGGTGTGCTCGTCGGCGCCGGTGGCGAGCTTGACGTACTGCTGGGTGAGCGTGGAACCACCGCCCACGCCGCCGGTCACCTGCGACCACGCGGCCCGCACGATGCCGAGCGGGTCGAACCCGCTGTTGCGGTAGAAGGACGCGTCCTCGGCGGCGAGCGTCGCGTCCCGCATCGGCTTCGACACGTCCGCGCGCAGGTCGTCGACCATGGTCCGGTTCCCGGACGACGGCACGATCCGGGTCATCTCGCTGCCGTCGGAGTGCGCGATCAGCACCGACTGGTCGGTGCGCGCCGCGATCTCGACCGGGTCCGGGATGGGCCACACCAGGTAGCCGATGCCGAACGCGATCCCCACGGCCGCCACCAGCGCGCCGCACGCGATCAGCACGCCGCGGAGGGCGCGGCGCCACCGCTTCCGCGGGCGCCGCGCCGCGGTCGTGTCCTCGTCCATCCCGCTGATCTTGCCGGGCGGCCGGCGGATGTTCCACCGCTTCCGGCGAGGGATCTCCCCGCGAGCTGCGGCCGCGGCCCCGGAACCGCACGACCCGGAGTACCGCGCGCCCGCTCGTTCACGCCCGCGGCAGCGCCCCGCGGATCACGTAGGGGAGGGTGCCGCCGTGCCGGAGGTAGGCGATCTCGCTGTCCGAATCGACCCGCAGCAGCACGGTGAGCGAGCGCTCGCCCCCGTCCCGGTGGATCGTCAGCACGAGCCGGTTCAGCCCGGGCACCAGCGCCTCCGGCGCGGTCAGGGCGAGCTCGTCGGTGGCGCGGAACCCGTGGTCGGCGGCGGACTCCCCGGGCTCGAACAGCAGCGGCAGCACGCCCATGCCGATCAGGTTGCTGCGGTGGATGCGCTCGAAGGTCTCGGCGAGCACCGCGCGCACGCCCAGCAGCGCCTGCGCCTTCGCCGCCCAGTCCCGGCTCGACCCGGCGCCGTAGTTCTTGCCCGCGACGACGATCAGCGGGATCCCGGCCTCGCGGCAGGACATCGCGGCCTCGTAAGCGGAAGCCGGTCGCCCGGCCGCGCCGCGCGCGCGCCCCCCCCCCCCCGCCTCCCGGTCCGGCAGCAGCCGGTTGACCACGGCCCGGTTGGTGAAGGCGCCGCGCAGCATCACCTCGTGGTTGCTGCGCCGGGTGGAGTACTGGTTCAGGTCGCGCGGCGGCGTGCCGCGCTCCCGCAGGTACCGCCCGGCCGCGCTGTCGGCGGGGATGGCCCCGGCGGGGGAGATGTGGTCGGTGGTGACGTCGTCGCCGAGCAGCAGCAGCACGCGGCCGCCGTCGAACCCGAGCTCGCCCCGCGGGTCCCGGGGCAGGTCCGCCACGTACGGCGGTCGCCGGATGTAGGTAGAGGCGGGGTCCCACGGGAACCGGGTGCCCGCGGGGGCGCTCAGCTCGTGCCAGTGCGCGGTGCCGTCCCGCAGCCGGCCCGTGTTGGCGCGGAACATCTCCGGGCGCACCGACTCCGCGACGACCCGGCGGACCTCCTCGTCCGACGGCCACAGGTCGGCGAGGTGAACCGGCGTCCCGTCCCGGTCTCGCCCGATCGGTTCGGCCTCGAAGTCGTGCAGCACCGAACCGGCCAGCGCGTAGGCGACGACCAGCGGCGGGGACGCCAGGAACGAGTGGTCGACCTTCGGGTTGACCCGCCCGGCGAAGTTGCGGTTCCCGGACAGCACCGCGGTCGCGGCGAACCCCTCGTCGACCAGCTCGTCCACCGCCGGGTGCAGCGGCCCCGAATTCCCGATGCAGGTCATGCAGCCGAACCCGGCGACGTGGAACCCGGTGTCGCCGAGCGCGGCGAGCAGCCCGGCCGCGTCGAGGTAGTCGCTGACCACCCGGGAACCCGGTGACAGCGAGGTCTTCACCCACGGCTTGGCGCGCAGCCCGCGTTCCGCCGCCCGCCGCGCCAGCAGCCCGGCCTGCACCATCAGCGCCGGGTTCGCGGTGTTGGTGCAGCTGGTGATGGACGCGATGGCGACACCGCCCGCGGGAACGGGCTCGTCGAACGCGCCCGCGGCGGGTTCCTGCTCCCCGGCGGCGGCGCGGAAGGCCGCGGGCACCCGGGACAGCGGGATCCGCGCGTGCGGCAGCCGGGGCCCGGCGACGCTGGGTTCCACCGCGTCCAGGTCGAGCGTGAGCAGTTCGTCGTAGACCGGGTCGGGTTCCCCGCCGGTGCGGAACAGTCCCTGCGCCCGCAGGTACGCCTCCACCACGGCCCGGTGGTCGGCGTCGCGGCCGGTGAGTTCGAGGTAGTCCAGCGCCTGCTGGTCGAACGGGAAGTACGCGCAGGTCGCGCCGTACTCGGGTGCCATGTTCGCCACCGCGGCGCGGTCCGCCCAGCCGAGGTCGGCGGCGCCGGGGCCGAAGAACTCGACGAACTTGTCGATGACGCCGTGCGCGCGCAGCACCTCGGTCGCGGTCAGCGCCAGGTCGGTGGCGGTGACCCCGCTGCGGAGCCTGCCCAGCAGCCGCACGCCGACGACCGAGGGGAACGGGAGGACGACGGGCTCGCCGAGCATCGCGGCCTGCGCCTGCAGCCCGCCGACGCCCCAGCCGACCACCCCGATCGAGTTGATCATCGGGGTGTGGCTGTCGGTCGCCACCAGCAGGTCGGGGTGCAGGAGCGGCACCTCGCCGGAGTCGTCCGCCCACACCACGCGCGCGAGGGATTCCATGTTGACCTGGTGGATGATGCCGGTTCCCGGTGGCACGACGCGGAAGTTCCGCACGCTGCGCTCGGCCCACCTGATGAACTCGTAGCGCTCCCGGTTGCGCCGGAAGTCGATGAGCAGGTTGCGCTCCACCGCGTCGGCGGTGCCGTAGACCTCGGTGATGACCGAGTGGTCGACGGTGAGGTCCACCGGGATGGCGGGCTGCAGCAGCTCCGGATCGCCGCCGAGCTCGGCGAGGCCGTCGCGCATCCCCGCGAAGTCGGCGAGGGCGGGCAGGCAGGTGGTGTCGTGCAGCATGATCCGGTTCGGGTGCACCGGCACCGCGCAATCGCCGGTGCGGTCGCGCGCGCGGCGCAGCACGGCGGGCAGCGCGGCCGGTGCGCGGCGGGCCACGTTCTCCAGCAGCACGCGGATCGCGTGCGGCATCGCGGCCAGCTCCGCCTCGGATGCGATCTCCCGCAGCGGGACGTACCGGTGCGCGCGCTCCCCGACGGTGAGTTCAGCGGTTCCGACCATGACAATGATTGTACGAAGTCGCGCGTAAAAACAAAATGGTTCAGCGGGTGCCGGGCAGCCGCGTCTTCACCGCGCGCACCTCGTCGAGGTGGTCGCGCAGGAACCGCGACGCCGCCTCGCGGTCCCCGGCTTCGAGCAGGTCCAGCAGTTCGAGGTGCTCCCGCGCCTGGCGGACCAGCCGCTGCCGGTCCGTCTGGTGCCGGTACTCGACGAGCCTGCGGACCCGGTTGACCCGGCTGACCGAATCGAGCAGGTAGGCGTTCGCCGCGCAGCCCACCACCATCTCGTGGAACTCGGCGTTCACCCGGAAGAGCTCGCCGCGCGGCAGCAGCAGCGCGTCCCCGTTCAGCAGGGCCCGCTGCTGCTCGCGGTGCAGCGCGAACTTCTCGGCGTCCACGGTGAAGCCGGGTTCGAGCACCGCGGCCGGTTCCACGATCATGCGGAACCGGTAGCTCTGGTCGTGCGCCTCCGCGGTGGTCAGCAGGTGCTGGAACGCCCAGCCGCGGCCGGGCCTGCGCCGGATCAGGTCCTCCCGCTCCATGCGCAGCAGCACCCGGTCGGCCTCGCGCGCGGTGAGCCCGTACCGCCGACGCACCTCGGCGGTGGTGAACTCGCCGGTGAACCGGCCGCTGAGGTGGTCGTCGCCGATGCGGAAGTACGCGTCCTCCGCGGCGTCGTCCGCCGACAGGTCCACGTGCGCCAGTTCCGCGGCCGAGCGGTTGAGGAAGTAGCCGCGGTTCGGCTGCCGGGTCACCAGGCCCAGCTCGGCGAGGTAGGACAGCGCCTTGCGCACCGGCGAGCGGGAGATGTCCAGCGAATCGGCCACCCACTGCTCGCGCACGTGCGCGTCCCGCTCCAGCCCGGAACGCCGGATCAGGTCGATGACCTGCGTCTCGATGGTGGGGGCCATGATCTCCTCGCCGTCGTCGTCGAGGCGATGCTAATCGGCGGGCGCGGGCTCCTCCTCACCCGCGCGCCGCGGCCCGCCGCCGCATCCCGAGCGCCACCACCAGCGCCGCGGCCAGCACCGCGTACAGGCCGATCGCGATCGGACCCTGCACCAGCACCAGCACGTCGCCCTGCCCCAGCGCCATCGCCCGCCGGAGCTCGCGTTCGGCGAGCGGGCCGAGGATCACGCCGATCAGCACCGGCGCGAGTGGAACCCCGGTGCGCCGCAACAGGAAGCTGAGCAATCCGACCAGGTAGACCAGCACCACGTCCGAGATCGCCAGCTTCGACGAGTAGGCGCCGAGCGTCGCGAACACGGCGATCGCCGCGTACAGGTAGTGCTGCGGGATGCTCAGCAGCTTCGCCCACACCGGCGCGAACGGGAGGTTCAGCACCAGCAGCAGCACGTTGCCGATGAACAGGCTCGCCAGCAGCGCCCAGACCAGATCGCCCTCCTTCTCGAACAGCAGCGGCCCCGGCTGCATCCCGTACTGCTGGAACGCGCCGAGCATGATCGCCGCGGTCGCGGAGGTCGGCAGGCCGAGCCCGAGCAGCGGGACCAGCGACACCGCGGTGGTGGAGTTGTTCGAGGCCTCGGGAGCGGCGACGCCTTCGATGGCGCCGCGCCCGAACTCGGATCCGCCGCGCCGGCGGGCCAGCCGCCGCTCCAGCCCGAGGGACAGGAACGTGGGGATCTCCGAGCCGCCCGCGGGGATCGCGCCGAACGGCAGGCCGACGGCCGTGCCGCGCAGCCACGGCAGGAACGAGCGCCGCAGGTCCCGGCGGCTCAGCCAGGGCCGCCCGGAAGCGACGTCCTGCAACCGGTGGGTGCCGGGACCTCGCGCGGCGACGTGCAGCACCTCGCCGATGGCGAGCATCCCGACGGTGACCACGACGACGCTGATCCCGTCGAGCAGCGAGTCCGACCCGAGCGTGTAGCGCGCCACCCCGGTCTGCGCGTCGATGCCGACGACCCCCAGCGCCAGGCCCAGCCCCAGCGCGGTCATCCCGCGCACCGCAGAGTCGGCGACGACCGCGGCAGTGGCGGCGAACGCGAACAGCGCCAGCGCGAAGTACTCGGCGGGCCCGAACCGCAGTGCGAAGTCCACCAGGTGCGGCGCGCAGAACACCACGGCGATGCAGGCGATGGTCCCGCCGACGAACGACCCGAGCACCGAGGTGGCCAGCGCCTGCGGGGCGCGTCCGGCCCGGGCCATCAGAAAGCCCTCGAACGCGGTGGCCATCGACGACGACTGGCCGGGCGTGTTGAGCAGGATCGCGGTGGTGGCCCCACCGAACTGCCCGCCGAAGTACACCCCGGCGAGCATGATGAACGCCCCGGTCGGTTCCAGCCGGAAGGTCAGCGGGATCAGCATCGCCACGGCCATCGAGCTGCCCAGCCCCGGCAGCACTCCGACGGCGGTGCCGAGGACCACGCCGACCAGGCACAGCAGCAGGTTCGTCGGGGACAGCGCGTCGGCGAAGCCGCCGAGCAGCAGGTTCCAGGCGTCCATTCACAGCACCTCCGCGAGGAGTCCGACCGGCAGCGCGACGCCGAGCCCGGCGGTGAACGCGAACTGGACGGCGCAGGCGAACACCACGGCCACGCCCAGGTCGAACAGGGCCCTGCCGCTGCCGAGGGCCCGCGCCACGCCCCAGAACAGCGCGGTGCCCGCCGGGATCCAGCCGAGCAGCGGGAGCAGCACCAGGTGCGCGGCGAGCGTCGCGACCACGAGCAGGAACGCCCGCCGATCGGTCCGCTCCCGCGGTTCGGCGGGGGCGCGGCCGCTCCCGCGCAGCAGCGCGCCGGAGAGCACGACCAGCAGCGCGCCGACGACGATCGGGAACCACTGCGGGCCGAGGTGGCCGACGTTGACCGGCAGCGGCAACCGCAGCCCTTCGACGACGAGGAAGCCGCCGAGGACGAGCACGATGCCCGCGAGCAGCCGGTCGGAACCGCGTCCGGAGGTGGCGTCGGTGGTGGTCATGCGAGCCCCAGCTTCTCGGTGATGTCGCGGATCCGGTCGGTCTCCGCCGCGAGGGTGCGGTCGAACTCGGGTCCGTCCTGGAACCCGTCCAGCCAGTTGTTGCGCCGCAGCGCGTCCCGCCACTGCGGGGTGGCGGTGAGCTCGCGGACGAACGCGCGCGCGTCCGCGGCCTGATCGGCGGTGATGCCGGGTGCGGCGACGAGCCCGCGCCAGTTCGACAGCACGATGTCCACGCCGGCTTCGCGCAGCGTCGGCGCGTCCGGCAGGTCGGCGGTGCGCTGCGGCGCGGAGACGCCGAGCACCCGCAGTTCGCCCGCGGCGACCTGGTCGCTGATCTCGTCGGTGTTGGCGAACCCGACGTCGAGGTGGTCGCCGAGCAGCGCGGCGACCATCTCGCCACCGCCGGAGTAGGCGATGTAGTTCAACCCCGCGGGCCCGACCCCGGCCTCGGCCGCCGCCGACCCGGCCAGCAGGTGGTCCAGGCTGCCGATCGAGCCGCCGCCGACGACGACCCCGCCGGAGTCGGCCCGCCAGCGGTCCATCAGGTCGTGCACGGTGCGCAGCGGGGAGTCGGCGGGCACCACGATCGCGTCGTAGTCCTCGGTGATCCGCGCGATGGGCGTGGTGTCGGAGACGCGGGTGGGCGACCCGTTGATCTCGATCGCGCCGAGCATGGTCGTGCCGGTGAGCAGCAGCGTGTTCGGGTCGCCGGGCTGGTTCGCGGTGCGGGCGAGGCCGATGGTGCCGCCCGCGCCTTCGACGTTGAGCACTTCGGCGGTGCCGGTGAGCTCGTTCGCCTGCGCGGCGTGCTGGAGCTCGCGGGCGGTGGTGTCCCAGCCGCCGCCGGGGGCGGCCGGGGCCACGATCTTGAGCTTGTCCCGGAGTCCCGCGCCGGAGCGGGCGGTGTCCCACGCCGACGTCGCGCCCGCGGTGACCACCGCCAGTCCCAGGACCGCCGTCGCGCACCGGGTGACGAGCCCGCCCGGCCTCAGCACGGGGTCCGCCGCCGTGCGCGTTCGGCGGCGCGGCCGCCGCCCGGACAACGATCGCCGCTGATCGTCATGTGCGCTCCCGCAAGATCATGGTTTGTACTAAGTCGAGCGGAAGAACAATATGGAGCTGGGTGTGGCGCAGTCAACAGCCGCGGCCGGACGAGCTCGGGGGTGTGCGGGATCGCCGCGGCGGCGGGAAGCGTGCGCCGGTGGCGGGACGTGCGGCAGGGATGCGTCCGGGGCGGTGCTCGCGAGCACCGGAGCGCGCGGCGCCGGAGCGCCCGTCCGTTCAGCGCGGGAGCTGGTCGATGTGGTCCTCGACCCAGGCGCGCAGGGCGTTGAGCGGGACGGCGGCGCCGCGGCCGAGCTCGGTGAGCTCGTACTCGACGTGCAGCGGTACCTCCGGGTACACGGTCCGCGCCACGAGCCCGGTCGCCTCCAGACGGCGCAGCGTCCGGGTGAGCACCTTCGGGCTGACCCCTTGCAGGCGCCGCTGCAGGGCGCCGAACCGGTGCGGTCCCGCTTCGAGGGCGCCGATCGCCAGCGCGGACCACTTGTTCGCCAGCAGGTCCAACACCGACCGGCAGGGGCACTGGGCCTCGTAGACGTCGTGGTGCTCGTGCTCGCCCGTGGGGCACCGAGTGCTGATCGCGATCCCTCCGTCCGCTCCGCCGAGCAGAGTACTGGGCGATCGGCGGCGGCCCGCCCCCGGTTCGTCCTCCGCCCGAATCGCTCCGGGTGCGTGGGAACACGCGCGGCGCATTCTTGCGCGCGCCGCGCGTGCTCCCGGGTTCGATTCGAATTCAGGATTCAGCCGATTCCCGCCGCAATTGTCGTACCGGAATCGGGGGGCGGTGGATCGGGTGGATCAGATGACCCGCAGGTGCAGGCTCACCGTCGTTCCGGAATGCGATTTGTTGAACTCCTTCTCGGTGCCGTTCCCACCGGCCCGGACGGTGCCGAAGCTGTCGCCGTTGCCCCAGCTCCCGTACACCTCGGCCGCCTTGCCGTCCGCCTTCGTGTCCTTGACCCAGCCCTGCACCCGGACCTTCCCGCTGCCGCAGGTGATGGTCCACCCGGCCGCGCCCCCGCCGACCGAGGGGGAGAACGTGTCCCCGCACGTTCCCAGAACGGTGATGACGCCGTCCGAATCGTTCGGAGCCGCGGCGGCCGCGCCGCCTCCCACCAGTGCGGTTCCCAGGACGGCGCCGGTCAGCGCGGCGGCGGTGGCCGCCTTCTTCGCGATGTGCATCCGCTTCCTCGATTTTCTGTTGGACCCCAGTCCGGCATTCCCCCACGGATCGCCAGCGGAAGCCTGATCGGCTTCGGTGAGGTCTTCACACGATTCTCCGGAGCGTTTCCAGGCTGATCACCGCAACGGCAGAACGGGAATTCTTCGGATGAATCGGATTCCGCCGAGGTGGTACCGGGTGCTGCTCCGATCGGTCGTCTTCGTTGGTCCGCGCGGAATCCCGATTCATTTTCGGCATCGGATGATGCCGAAACGGTGTTGGCCGCGCATGATCTGCCGACCCTAGTCTGCTGGCACTTCGCGATCGGGAACCCCGGTGGTGCCGCTCCGGGACTACCGGCTCGCTTTCCCCTGCGGAAGGACGACGATGTCTGGCAATGAATCGGGAGCGGCCGGGAGAACGGCGGGGACGCGCATCCCCACTCGCTACCTGGTGCTCGCCCTGATCTTCACGATCACCGTGGTGAACTACGCGGACCGCAGCAGCCTGTCCATCACCGGCAGCAGCGTGCAGGAGGAGCTGGGCTTCAGCACCGTGCAGCTCGGCTACGTCTTCTCCGCGTTCAGCTGGGCGTACGTGGTGGCGCAGCTGCCCGGCGGGATGCTGCTGGACCGGTTCGGCGCGCGCCGCGTCTACGCGTGGAGCCTGGTGCTGTGGACGGCGGTGACGCTCGCGGTCAGCGCCGTCGGGCTGGTCACCACACCGGTGCTCATCGCGGTGGCCACCATCTTCGTGCTGCGGCTGCTGCTGGGCGCGTTCGAATCGCCCGCGTTCCCCGCGAACGCGCGGGTCGCCACCGCCTGGTTCCCCACCGCGGAGCGCGGCCGCGCCACCGCGATCTTCAACTCGGCGCAGTACTTCGCCACCGCTCTGTTCGCCCCGATCATGGGGTGGATCACCCACCAGTACGGGTGGCGCTGGGTGTTCGTGCTGCTCGGCGTGCTCGGGTTCGCGCTGGCCGCGCTGTGGCTGCGCTGGATGGACTCGCCGCGCGACCACCCGCGGGTGTCCGCGGCCGAGTTCGAGAAGATCAGCTCCGGTGGCGGGCTCGTCGACCTCGACGCCCCGAAGAGCGGGGACGCGCAACGGGTGCAGGAGCGGGCACCGCTGAACGCGGCCACCTTCCGGCAGATCTTCTCCGCCCGCGCCCTGTGGGGCGTGTACGTCTCGCAGTACGCGGTGAACGCGCTGACCTACTTCTTCATCACCTGGTTCCCGGTGTACCTCGTGCAGGGCCGCGGGCTGTCCCTGCTGGAAGTCGGTTTCGTCGCGGCGCTGCCCGCGCTGTGCGGCTTCGGCGGCGGGCTGCTCGGCGGATTCCTGTCCGATGCGATGCTGCGGCGCGGCTTTTCCCTGACCGCGGCCCGCAAGGTGCCGTCCGTGTTCGGCATGCTGCTGGCCACCAGCATCGCCCTCTGCAACCTGACCGACAGCAGCGTGCTGATCGTGGCGCTGATGACGCTGGCCTTCTTCGGCAAGGGCGTGGGCTCGCTCGGCTGGGCCATCACCACCGACATCGCGCCGCCGCAGGCGTCGAGCTTCGTGGCCTCGACGATGAACGCCTTCGGCAACGCGGCGGGCATCGTGACGCCCATCGTCATCGGCTACACGGTGCAGGCCACCGGTTCGTTCACCACCGCCCTCTGGTTCGTCGCCGCCCACGGGCTGCTCGCGCTCGTCGGGTTCGCCGTGATGGGTCCGATCAAGCGCATCCACTTCGACTCCTGAACCGCTCGTTCCCACTGAGATCCAGGCAGTGACCGGAAAATCCCCTCGTGCAAGGGAGTTCGCCCGATGCCCCAGTCCGCCACCCTCGACCGGATCAGCCGCGTCAAGATCTCTTCGGTGACGCTGCCGCTGGCCACGCCGATCAGCGACGCGAAGGTCCTCACCGGCAGGCAGCGGCCGATGACCGAGGTCGCCATGCTGTTCGCCGAGATCAGCACCGAATCCGGTTGCGAGGGCATCGGATTCGGCTATTCGAAGCGGGCCGGCGGCCCCGGCCAGTTCGCGCACGCCCGCGAGATCGCGCCGGTGCTGATCGGCGAGGATCCCCACGACATCGGCAAGATCTGGGACAAGCTGGTGTGGGCGGGCGCCTCGGTGGGACGCAGCGGCCTGTCGGTGCAGGCGATCGCCGCGTTCGACGTGGCGCTGTGGGACCTGAAGGCGAAGCGGGCCGGGCTGCCGCTGGCGAAGCTGCTCGGCGCGCACCGCGATTCGGTGCGCTGCTACAACACCTCGGGCGGTTTCCTGCACTCGCCGGTGGAAGAAGTGGTGGAGCGCGCCGCCGAATCCGTCGCCGGCGGCATCGGCGGAATCAAGCTGAAGGTCGGGCACCCGGACGGCCGCACCGACCTGGCCCGCGTGTCCGCGGTGCGCGAGAAGATCGGCGACCAGGTCGCGCTCATGGTCGACGCGAACCAGCAGTGGGACCGGCCGGCCGCGCGCCGGATGTGCCGCGCCCTGGAGCCGATGGACCTGGTGTGGATCGAGGAACCGCTCGACGCCTACGACGCCGAGGGGCACGCGGGCCTCGCGGCCGCGTTCGACACCTCCATCGCCACCGGCGAGATGCTCACCAGCGTCGCCGAGCACGCCGAACTGATCCGGCTGGGCGGCGCCGACATCGTGCAGCCCGACGCACCGCGCATCGGCGGCATCACCCGGTTCCTCAAGGTGATGGCGCTGGCCGAGCAGCGGAACCTGCAGCTGGCACCGCACTTCGCGATGGAGATCCACGTGCACCTGGCGGCGGCCTACCCGCACGAACCGTGGGTGGAGCACTTCGAATGGCTCGATCCGCTGTTCAACGAGCACCTGGAGATCGCCGACGGCCGGATGCACCTGTCCCCGCGACCCGGCCTCGGTATCACCCTCAGCGACCAGGCCCGGGCCTGGACCGTCGCGGAGCACGACCAGACCTGACCCTCCCGGCCGGCGGGCGCCGCACCGCGGTCGTCCGCCGGGACGGCCGGTCGGTGCCGGACCGGACGGGCTCGGCCGATCGGTCCGCGGAGTCCGGCCGGTTCGTCGAGGCGAGCGGCCGGGGGGAGCGGGAACCGTGGGATGCGTCGGTGGAGGTGCCACCGGCCCCGCGAGGAATGGAGTTCCCGATGTCCCACTTCGACCCGGTCGCCGCATTCCTGACGCTGTTCCTGATCGGCTACGCGATCTTCTTCATCACCGCGGTGACGAGCGTTCTGACCTCCGGGACCGGCTGCGGGATGACGCTGGTCTGGTTGATCGTCGTGTGCGTGGCGCCGATCCTGGGCGGCCTGCTGTGGTTCGTCGTCGGCCGCGCGGACGCGCGGCGCCGGCTCCGGTGCTGACCGGCGGGCCGTTCGGCAGCGGAGGTAGGACTTTCGGTCAATCCCGTTCCGGCCGATCTTCTGAGGTGCGAGGACGTCCAGAACTGCGAAAGTGGTTCACGTCGGCGGCGGACGCCACCGAGACGGTCCACTGAGAACGGAGCTTTCCGATGATGTCCCTGGTCGCACAGCAGTCGATGGCCGCGGCGAACGGCACCGAACAGATCTGGGGTTTCCTGCTGGTGGGCGGGAGCCTGCTCGTGGCGGCGGCCTTCGTGTTCCTGTTCATCGCGGCGCTGATCAGCATCCTCGGCTCGGCGCTGAGCGGCGGCATGAAGCTGGTGTGGATCGTGCTGGCCTTCATCGCGCCCTTCCTGGGCAGCCTGCTGTGGTTCGTCGTCGGCCGCCCGGACGCCCACCGGCGCTTCGCCCGCTGACCGGGCGGTCGCTCACCGGACGCCCGCTGACCGGGCGGCCACCCCGGACCGACGCGGTCCGCCCGCCGAGCGCCCGCCGAGCCGGCCCGGCCGAGCCCGGCCCGGCGTCCCGCTCACCGAGCCCGACCCGGCAGAACCCGGCTGCGAGCCGAACGGCCACCCGGGGATCGACCTTCGGACAGCGCGACGAGGTCGATCGATCGACGCGGGAGGGCGGCTCCGGCTGCGACGGTGGTTCCACTACGGCGAACCACCGAGAACGGAGCCGACACCGTGCACCACCTGCTCGACCACCTGGGCGTACCCGCGCTGTGGCAGCTCGCCCTCCTGCTGGCCTTGCTGCTCTTCCTCCACGCGCTCGCCGACATCCTCGTGCAGCCGGAGCTCGACGGCGGCCGAGCAATGCTGTGGGTCCTGCTGGCGCTGGCGCTGCCGTTCGTCGGCCCGGTGCTCTGGTACGTCCGCGGCCCCCGCACCCTCCGCTCGACCTGAGGCCGGGGCGGGCGATCGGCCCGTCGGCTCACCGGGAGGGCAGCGCCCCGGCGAACCAGCCGGTGATCGTGGTGGGGTGCGTGATGGCGGTGCCGACGACGACCGCGTGCGCGCCCCGGGCGATCGCCGCGGCCGCCTGCTGCGGGGTGTGGATGCGGCCCTCGGCGATGACCGGCACCGGCAGCACCGCGGCCAGCTCCGCCACCAGGTCCAGGTCCGGGCCGGTCGGTTTCGGCCCCGCACCGGTGTAGCCGGACAGCGTGCTGCCGACGACGTCCGCGCCCAGCTCCGCCGCCCGCACTCCTTCTTCCACAGTGGACACGTCGGCCATCGCGAGCCGCCCGGCGGCGTGGATCGCGGCGATCGTCTCCGCCGGCGGCCTGCCGTCCGGTCGCGGCCGGTCCGTGCCGTCGAAGGCGACCACGTCCGCACCCGTCCCGGCCACCGCCACCGCGTGGTCGGCGGTCGGGGTGATGTACACGCCTTCCGCGCCGTCCTTCCACAACCCGATGAGCGGCACGTCCACCGACTCGCGGATCAGCCGCAGGTCGTCCAGGCCCTGCGCGCGGATGCCCGCCGCACCGCCGTGCAGCGCGGCCAGCGCCATCCGCCGCATCGAATCCAGGTCGCGCAGCGGCTCCCCGGGGTAGGCCTGGCAGGACACGATCAGCCGGCCCCGCAACCGTTCCAGCACGTTCACGCCAGTTCCTCCCACGCCATCCAGACGGCGCCCAGCACCGCCGCGTCCGCACCCAGCTCCGCGGGCAGCACCGGTGTCCCGCGCACCGCGGGCAGCACCTCGGCCGCCACCGCCGCGCGCAGCGGCTCCCACCAGGCCGGGCCGCAGGAGGCGACACCGCCGCCGACGAGCACCAGCTCCGGGTCGACCGCGTTCACCAGCCCGCCCAGCGCCTGCCCGGTCGCGGTCGCGCCGTCGGCGAGCACCGCCGCCGCGAGCGCGTCCCCGTCCGAGACGCGCACCGCGACCTCCGGCAGCGTCGTCGCAGTCCCGCCGCGCGCCCGGTACTCGGCGAGCAGCGCGGGCCCGCTGCCCACGCCTTCCACGTGCCCGGAGCCGCCGCACGAGCACGGCCGCCCCGCCGCGGCGGGCACCGGCAGGTGGCCGAGGTGCCCGGCCACCGCGTGCGCGCCGCGGTGCGGCCTGCCGTCCACCACGATCGAACCGCCGATGCCGGTGCCGACCGCGGCGAACAGCACGTGCCGCCTGCCCGCGGCCGCGCCCGTCCACAGCTCGCCGAGCGCGTGCGCGTGCACGTCGTTGTCCACCACGACCGGAACTCCCAGCCGTGCCGCCAGTTCCGCGCGCAGTTCGGTGCCGGCCCAGCCGCTGATCGAGTCCGTCGCGGAGCGCACCGAGCCCGATCCGCGGTCGATCACCCCGGCGCTGCCCACCCCGGCGGCGGCGAACTCCCCGCCGAGCCGGGACGCGGCCGCAGCGACCGCGTCGAGCACCGCCACCGGCCCGTCCGCCGCCGGGGTCGGCACCGCGGCGCGGTCCCGGATCGCCCCGTCCGCGGTGACGAGGCCCGCGACGATCCCGGTGCCGCCGATGTCGACGCCCAGCACGAGCGTCACAGCAGACCCGCCGCGACCAGCCGCTGCCGCACGCCGTCCACCTCGTCCGCGGTCAGCGGCAGCTGCGGCGGTGCGGTCACCGCGTGGTCGATGACGCCGCGCAGGTGCAGCCCCGCCTTGAACGCGCCCAGCGCGGAGGAACTGGCCCCGATCCGCGCCGGATCGCCCACCGAGGTCAGCGCGAACAGCTGCACCAGTCGCTCCTGCTCGGCCAGCGCCGCGTCCCACTCGCCCGCGGCGCACGCGCGGGCCAGCCGCACGTAGCCGTCCGGGTCCACGTTGCCCAGCCCGGGCACCACGCCGTCCGCACCCATCCGCAGGTTCGTGTCCACCGTCAGCTCCGAGCCGGTGAACACCCGGAACGACTCCAGGCCGCGGTCCGCGCGCTCCACCAGCAGCCCGCGCAGCGCGGCGTCGTCCCCGCTGGAGTCCTTGACCCCGGCGAGCACGCCGTCCGCCGCGAGCTCCAGCAGCGTCGCCGCGCCCAGCTTCGAGTGCACCGACACCGGGATGTCGTAGGCGAACAGCGGCAGCTCGGTGCTCTCGGCGAGCAGCCGGAAGTGGTGCGCGATCTCCGCCGGGTGGGTGCGGGTGTAGAACGGCGCGGTCGCCACCACCGCGTCGCACCCGGCGCGTTCCGCGACGCGCACGTGCTCGCGCACCCGGGGGGTGGTGGTGTCGATGACCCCGGCCAGCACCGGGACGCGCCCGGCGACGACGGCGGTGGTGGTGCGCAGCACCTGTTCGCGCTGCGCGTCGGTCAGGTACGCCATCTCGCCGGTGGAGCCGAGCGCGAAGACGCCGTCCACCCCGGACGCCAGCAGGTGCTCCAGCAGCCGTTCCAGCGAACCGGTGTCCACCTCCAGATCGGGGGTGAGCGGGGTGCACACCGGCGGGACGACGCCGCCGCGGATGCGGGATTCCATGTCTCTCCTTCGGTTTCTCGGTTCAGGACGCGGCGCGGATCTCGCTGCCGTCGACCGCGTCGGTCGTCCACACCGCGTCGGGGCGCAGCCACCGCTGCATCCGGGACGGGGCGTCGACGGCGATGAGGACCAGCACCACGAAGGTCAGGCCGAACGACAGCACGGCCAGCGCGGTGCCCAGGCTCAGGCTGCTGCCGAGCGCGGCCCCGAGCGCCGGGGCGACGGCGCCGCCCAGCGAACCGACGTTGCAGCTGAACCCGAGCGCGGCGGCCCGGTGGCGCACGTCGAAGTAGCCGCCGATCCACTTCGGCAGCAACCCGGCGATGCCCTGCCCGAACACCTGCTGCACGAACAGCAGCGCGCCCAGCGCGAGCAGGCTGCTGCCGCCGATCGCGAACACCGGGAAGATCACGACCTGCGAGACGAGCAGGCTGATCCAGTAGGCCCGCCGGGTGCCCAGCCGGTCCCCGGTGAACCCGGCGACGCAGCAACCGACCGCGGCGCCGAGCCCGGCGAAGAACAGCACGTTCCCGGGGTCGGTGGTGCTGTAGCCGAGGTCGGTCTTCAGGTACGTCGGCAGCAGCGATTGGATCGGCCACGAGTACAGGAACGCGGTGAACACGATGACCAGCACCGTGATGCCGGTCGGCCAGCGCGGCCCGGTGAACTGCACCACGTAGGACGCGAACACGGCCGCGGCGACCACGCCCAGCACCGCGATCAGCCACGCTGATCCGGCGGCCTGCGTGAAGATCGCGATCAGCGCGCCGAGCGCGGCGAGCCCGCTGACCGCGTTGAGCACCGCCCGGCGCCCGGTGAACAGGATGCCGATGACGGACGGCGTCGCGTCCTGCCGCGCGGCGGCCCGCGACCAGTCCCGCGACTCGGGGAGGCTGCGGCGCAGCCAGACGGCGAGCAGGATCGGCAGCAGCCCGATCCAGAACAGGGCGCGCCAGCCGAAGTTCGGCACGATCAGGCTGTAGGCCTGCGCGGCGACCACGGTGCCGATGGAGTAGCCGGAGATGAGGAATCCGCTGGCCTTGTTCCGCATCGACGTCGGCCAGGACTCGATGACGTAGGTGGAGCTGGCGCCGTACTCGCTCGCCATGCCGAGCCCGACGACGAGCCGCGCGGCGAACAGCACGCCGAAGGTGGGGGCGAGCCCGCAGATCAGGGTGCCGACGGAGAACAGCACGATGCTGGCGATCATCGCGGACTTGCGGCCGAACCGGTCGGCCAGCGCGCCGAGGGTGAGCCCGCCGATCCACCGGGAGATGAACGCGGCCGACACGAGCGTGGCCGCTTGCACCGCGGTGAGCCCGAATTCCGCCTTGACCTCGGTGAGCACCAGCGTGATCAGCACGAAGTCGAAGCCGTCCAGCAGGTAGCCGATCCTGGCGGCCGCGAACGCCTTCCACTGCGCGCGGTCCAGCTGCCGGTACCAGGGGCGGACGCGCTGGGTGGGTCTGCGGTGGGGGTGGCGCGGCGCATGGGTCACCTCGGTTCACGAGCGCTCGTCGTCGGCCCGGTCCGCGCGGGGTACCGGCGTCGGCAGGGTCAGCGGTGAGCTCTGAACGTGCTGGAGCTGATCCACGACCGCGGGCTCCGGCCCGGCGACCTGATGCCGACCGAGCTCGAACTGATCGAACTGCTCGGGGTGTCGCGCAACAGCGTGCGGGAGGCGGTGCGCTCGCTGCGCGCCCTCGGCATCGTCGACGTCCGGCACGGGCACGGCACCGTCGTGGGGAGGCCTCGCTGCACGTGCTGTCGCCGTCGCTGGCGTTCCGCGCCGTCGCGGGCGGGGACGACCTGGTGGGGCTGCGCAACCTCATCGAGGTGCGGGAGCTGATCGAGGTCGGCGTCGCCGGACGGCTCGCCGGCGAGCTGGACGAGTCCACATTGGACCGGATGGACGCGTTGTGCACCGCGATGGACGAGACCGAGCTCGACCCGGAGGCCGACCGCGAATTCCACCGGCTGCTGTACGCGCGGGTGGACAACTTGCTGATCGGGCAGCTCGTCGACGTGTTCTGGGACGCCTACCGCACCGCGCACGACGCGCTCAGCGCCCCCGGCCCCGCCGAGAAGGCCGAGACGGTGCGGCTGCACTCCGCGATCGTCGACGCGCTGCGCGCCGGGGACGCCGCGGCCGCGCGGGAGGCGATGGCCGCCCACTTCGCGGAGATCGACCACCGCCTGGGTTTCGACGGTTGACCGGCTGGGCCCGGACGCGGGGGGGGCCCCCCCCCCGCGGCGCCGGGGGGGGGGGGCGGGCGCGGCCCCCCCCCCGGGCCCCGCCCGTCCCAGGTGGCCAGCGCGGTGACGCCCGCTTCGTCGGGGAAGCGCTGCGCGCCGAGCGCGGGCTGCCCGACG
>NZ_JAIUKC010000169.1:0-23590 GCF_020177435.1 Saccharopolyspora sp. 7B
TGCTCAAGGGCCCGTCGAAACCGGTCCGCTGGACCTGCGCCTGATCGACCGGCGGCACCGCGAACCGGCCTCCGACGCGAGAACGGCCGGGGGGGGGGGGGGGGGGGGGGGGGGGGGGGGGGGGGGGGGGGGGGGGGGGGGGGGGGGGGGGGGGGGGGGGCCCCCCCCCACGCCCCTGGTGGATCAGGTGGTCGAGACGGCCTCCGCGGAATCGGCGAACTGGGTGCGGTGCAGCTCCGCGTAGAGGCCGTCGCGGGCGAGCAGATCGGCGTGGGTGCCCTGCTCGGCGATGCGGCCACCGGAGATCACCAGGATCCGGTCCGCCTCGCGGATCGTGGACAGCCGGTGCGCGATCACCAGCGCGGTCCGCCCGGCCAGCGCCGTGGACAGGGCCCGCTGCACCGCCGCCTCCGATTCCGAATCCAGGTGCGCGGTGGCCTCGTCCAGCACGACCACCGGCGGTGCCTTCAGCAGCAACCGCGCGATCGCCAACCGCTGCTTCTCCCCGCCGGAGAGCCGGTAACCGCGGTCGCCGACCACCGTGTCCAGCCCGTCCGGCAGGTCGGCCACCAGGTCCTGCAGCTGCGCGGTGCGCAGCGCGGCCAGCAGGTCGGCGTCGGACGCCCCGGGCCGCGCGTAGGCCAGGTTCGCGCGGATCGTGTCGTGGAACAGGTGCGCGTCCTGGGTGACCACGCCGACCGTCGAGTACAGCGAACGCAGCGCCACGTCCCGCACGTCGTGCCCGCCGACCCGGACGCTGCCCGCGTCCACGTCGTAGAGCCGTCCCGCGAGGTGCGTGATCGTCGTCTTTCCCGCGCCGGAATGCCCCACCAGCGCGATGGTCTGACCCGGCTCGGCGCGGAAGCTGATGTCGTGCAGCACCTCGTGGGCCGGGGCGCTCTCCGGGCGCGCCACCGACTCCAGCGAGGCCAGCGACACCTCCGCGGAGGCCGGGTAGCGGAACGACACCCCGTCGAACTCGACGGCCGCCGGCTCGGTCCGGGAGTCGAGCACCACCGCGTCCGGCTTCTCCTCGACCATCGGCCGCAGGTCCAGCACCTCGAAGACCCGGTCGAAGCTGACCAGCGCCGTCATCACGTCCACGTGCACGTTGGACAGCGCGGTCAGCGGGCCGTAGAGCCTGCTCAGCAGCGTCGCCAGCGCCACCAGCGTGCCCAGCTCGAACGCCCCGGAGATCACCAGCCCGCCGCCGAGGCCGTACACCACGGCCGTGGCCAGCGAGGCCAGCAGGGTCAGCGCCACGAAGAACACCCGGCTGTACATCGCCGAGACCACGCCCAGGTCGCGGACCCGCGCCGCCCGGGAGGAGAACATCCCGGCCTCCTCGTCGGCCCGGCCGTAGAGCTTCGCCAGCATCGCGCCGCCGACGCCGAAGCGCTCCGTCATCAGCGAGCTCAGCTCGGCGTCGGTCTTCATCTGCTCGCGGGTGATCCGCTGCAACCGGCGGCCGACCCAGCGCACCGGCAGCAGGAACAGCGGCAGCAGCGCCAGCGCGATCAGCGTGATCTGCCAGGACAGCGTGAACATCGTCGCCAGCACCAGCACGAGGCTCAGCACGTTCGACACCACCGAGGACAGGGTGCTGGTCAGCGCGCGCTGGGCGCCGATCACGTCGGTGTTGAGCCTGCTGACCAGCGACCCGGTCTGCGCCCGCACGAAGAACGCGACCGGCATCCGCTGCACGTGGTCGAACACCTCGGAGCGCAGGTCGTAGATGAGGCCTTCGCCGAGCTTCGCGGAGTACCAGCGCTGCAGCAGCGACATCCCGGCCTCCAGCACCGCGACCAGGGCGACGGCCAGCGCCAGCCACAGCACCACGCCCGGGTTTCGCGGCAGGATGCCGTGGTCGATGATCGCCTTGAACAGCAGCGGGGTCACCACGCCGAGCACGGCGGCCGCGGCGACCAGCACCAGGAACGGGACGATGTCGCGCAGGTACGGGCGGGCGTAGCGCGCGATCCGCCTGGCGAGCCCGGGCGCCAGGCGCTGCCTGGTCACCGAGTCGTCGCTGGCGAAGGAGCGCATCGTCTCCCAGCTGGTCATGTGGTGGTTCCTCTCGGTGTGGCGGCTCCGCCGGCCGGTTCGGGTCGGTCGCGGAGCCGGTGCGGTGCGCGGCCGGTGCGGGCGGCGTCCTGGGACGGGACCGCGGTTCGGACCGGGCGCGGCGCCGTTCGTGGTGGGTCGGCGCCGATCGTGCTAGTTCGCGTTAACTCGAAGTCAAACGCCGGGGAGCGGCCGGGTGTTCCGGGCGTCCCGCCGCCGGTGCCGCGAGCGCCCGCTTTCGAAGGGGAAGTCGTTCCGCGTCAAGGGGTTTCCGACGCCGGACCACTGATGACCACTCGAACGAGCGAAGTCGGGTCGGCTTGATCACAGCGAACATCGCGCTTCTGGAGGATCTTGGCCCGCACCGGGAACGATTACGCTGTGTCCCGGGTTGGAAACGCTGCGGAGTCATCGTCGCGAGGGCGTTTCCCGGGGGAAACCGAGTCACTGGGGTGTTCATGCCGATCCACGAGGGCGCGGTGAACGGCGGCCGGTCGCGCCGGCTGCCGCGAGCCGTCCTGACCACGTCACAGGACCCGCCGGACGAGGAGGGCCCGGACGCCCGGGCGCCGGATCCGCGCGCGGAACGCGCGTCCCGGGAACGGGCCACCCGCACCGGCCGCATCCCGCTGCGGCTGGCCGACCGCTACTTCCTGGTGGCGCACACCGGCACCGACCGGCTCGCCGCGCGGGTGGACCCCAAGCTGGTCGCGCTCGGTTGCGCGGGCGGCCTGCTCGCCGAACTGCTGCTGGAGGACGAGATCGGCGTGCTGCCCACCGTCCGCCCGGCGGGCAAGGGCATGCCGCCGGACTTCCTGTCCTGGTCGGTGCTGCGCGAGATCCGCTCCGAGCCGCAGCACTCGGTGCGCACCTGGATCCAGTACCTGTCCGGCACGGCGACCGAGAAGGTCCGCGCCCGGCTCACCATCATCGACGTGGTCCGCGAGGTCCCGGTCACCGGCAGGTGGCGCGCCGGGCCCGCGGTCGCCTGGCGCCCGGTCCGGCTCGACCAGCGCGCCCCGGCGGAGGCGGTGGTGGACACCTTCACGCACGAGGAATCCGCCGCGATCCGCTCCGGGATGATCACGGTCCCGGACGCCCAGGCCGAGGTCGCGCTGGCCCTGCTGGTCACCGGCACCGGCGTCACCGGACGGCTCGGCCTGCCCCGCCCCGTGCAGCGCCGCGCGGAGCAGCGGGCCGAGCAGTGGCTGCCCCGGCTGCCCGCGGGCCTGCGCACCATCGTCGCGGAGGTGACCGCCGCCCGTGAGCAGTGGGCCATGACCCCGCGGAGATGAACGCGGTGCCCCGGGAAGCGGATCCGCGGCCCGGCGCACCGACCCCGACAGCGGGACCGCGGAACCCCGCACCGGCACCCGCACCGAGGCGGGGAGAGCACCCGCACGGCGGCAACGAGTTCCCCGCCGCGCCGGGGAAGGCCTGCACCGCTGCAGGCGAGTTCCCGGCCGCGGCAGCCGAGTTCCGCACCGCAGCGGCGCCGGCACCACGTCCGAACACCGGACGTGCGCGGGGGGCCCCCGGCCCCCCCCCCCCCCCCCCCCCCCCCCGCGCCCCCCCCCCGCCCCCCGCCCCCCCGCCCCCCACACGCGGGCGCCCCCCCCCCCCCCGCCCCGGGGGCGGGGGGGGCCCGGGGGGGGCCCCCGGCGCCCCCCCCCGCGGGGGCCCCGCCCCCCCCCCCCCCCCCGGGCGGGCCGGGGGCCCCCGCCCACGACCCGACCCACCCCGACCAACGAGGAGAACCGACCGTGCCACCGTCCACCCTGCCCAGATCGGCGGAGCGATCACCCCGCCCGGGACCGGTGGCGAACTCGCTCGCCGCCTCCCGCCTCGGCATGTGGTCGATCATCTTCTTCACTGTCGCCGCGGCGGCCCCGGAGACCGTCGTCGGCGGGGGAGCGGTCAGCGGGTTCGCCGTCTCGGGCGTGAACGGCATCCCCGTCGGTTACCTGGCGGTCGCGGTCGTCCTGGGCCTGTTCGCCGTCGGCTACGTGGCGATGTCCCGGCACGTGGAGAACGCGGGGGCGTTCTACGCCTACATCGCGAAGGGGCTCGGCCGGACCAGCGGCACCGCAGCGGGCGGGGTCGCCGTGCTCGCCTACGCGATGGTGCAGGTCAGCCTGGTCGGCGGCTGCGGGGTGGGGGCGGCGGACTTCCTGCACCAGGCCGGTGGGCCCGCGCTGCCGTGGTGGGTGTTCTCCGGGGTGGGCACCGGGCTCGTCGCGGTGCTCGGGGTGCTGCGCATCGACGTCAACGGGCGCGTGCTGGGCGTGCTGCTGCTCGCCGAGATCGCGATGATCCTGCTCTACGACCTGGCGTTCGTCACCGACCCCGCCGAGCCGGGGGTCACGCTGACCACCTTGAACCCGCTGCAGCTCGGCACCGCCGCGGCCGGGGTGATCCTGGTGATCGCCTTCACCGGGTTCATCGGCTTCGAGAACTCCACGGTGCTCGCGGAGGAGGCCCGCGACCCGCGGACCGTCGGGCGCGCCACCTACCTGTCGCTGGCGCTGATCGGCGGGATCTACGGGCTCTCCACCTGGGCGCTGACCGTGGCCACCGGACCGGACCGGATCGTGGCCGCCGCCGGGGAGCACTCCACCGAGCTGATGTTCGTGCTCGCCGCCGACCGGCTGCCGCCCGCACTGGTCACGCTCGGGTCCGCGCTGTACGTGACGAGCCTGTTCGCGGGCATGCTGTCGTTCCACCACGTGTGCGCCCGCTACCTGTTCGCCCTCGGCCGGGAGGGCATCGGGCCGCGCGCGCTCGGGGTCACCAGCCCGCGCACCTCGGCGCCCACCGCGGGATCGGTGACGCAGAGCGTCGTCACCGCGCTGGTGGTCGCGCTGTTCGCGGTGACCGGGTGGGACCCGATCGTCCACCTGTTCTTCTGGGGTGCGTCCGGTGGAGCGCTCGGCGTGCTGTGCCTGGTCACCGCCACCTCGTTCGCCGTCGTCGGTTACTTCCTGCGGGTCCCGGGGCACGGGTGCGGGCGGTGGCGGACGTTGCTGGCGCCGGGCATCGCGGCGGTGGTGCTCACCGGGATCCTGGTCCTGACCCTGCGCTCCTTCGGCACGGTGCTGGGCCTGCCGCCGGGTTCCGCGGCGGCGTGGGCGCTGCCCGGCGCGTACCTGGCGGTCGCGCTGGCCGGGTTCTGCTGGGGCGCGGTGCTGCGGGTGCGCCGACCGGATGCCTACGCGCGGATCGGCATGGGAGCGCGATCCGCCACGATCGATCGAGCCGAGGAGCCCGGCGATGCGAACTGACCTCGACCTGCCCGTCCGGACGCTGGTCAGCGCGTTCGTCCACGACGCGGTCTCCTGCTGGCTGGTGCCCGATCCCGCGCGGCGCAGACCGCTGTACGAAGCGTGGTTCGAGCTGACCGTCGCGCACGCCGAACGCACGGGTGCCGTGGTCACCACGGGTTCGGCGGTGCAGGTGTGGTTCCGCGGCGACGGGCGGGAGCCGCCCAAGACGCTGGATGACGAGGGGGAACGGCGGCTCCACGAGCTGCTCGGGCCCTTCGCCGACCGGTTCGCGACCTTCGGCGAGCTCACCGGGGAGCGGCACCCGCTGGTCGCGCACTGGTACCTGTCGCTGATCGGCGTCCCGCCGCACCGGCAGCGCGCCGGAGCGGGCACGGCCGCGCTGGCCGCGAGCCTGCGCGAGTGCGACCGGGCCGGGCTGCCCACGTACCTGGAGGCGAGCAGCACCGCCAGCCGCGCGCTGTACCAGCGGCTGGGCTTCGCCGACCTGGGCACGCCGATCGAACTGCCCGGCGGTCCGCTGCTGCACCCGATGTGGCGAGCGGTGGCCGGTCGGTGAGGTGCGCCGGGTCAGGTCTGGGACTCGGCTCCGACGTAGTCGAAGTCCCAGGTTCCGGTGTGTTTCGAGCCGGACCGCTCGTACACCAGCAGCGGCGGTGGTGCGGTCGCGCGGCGCTGCTCCGGGACGCGGACGGGCACGGTGATGCGCGGAACGGGGTGGCCGGTGGGATCGGCGGGGACGCTGACCTCGCGGCCGTCCTCGGGCCCGCCGCGCAACCGGGCGCGGACTTGATCCACTGCAGTGACTCCCTTCGCCGACTCCTGACGGCAACCGGTTCCGACTCCGGTCCGGCCCGTCCGGTTCCCGAACTCACCGGATCGAGGGATCATCGGTTTCGGGGGCCGGGGGTGGAGCGGACCCGGCCGGGTGCCGCGCGGTCACCGTCGTCACCGGTGTGGTGACCGAGCGTACTCCGATCCGGTTGCCGGAGGGTTGCGATTCGGCGGCGGTCCCCGCGCCCGCGACGTCCGGTTTTCCCCATCGCCCGGGGGAAAACGCGCGGCGGTGCGGGATGCCGGGCGGTGGTCAGGTGTAGAGGGGGGCGAGCAGCGCGGCCGTCTCGACCAACCGGTCCGCGTGCGCCAGCAGCGCCTCCTTCGGGGTCTGGAAGGTGATCGTCGAGATGCTCACCCCGCCGACCGGCCGGCCCGCGCGGTCCAGCATCGGGGCGGCGAGGCAGCGGATGGTCGGCTCGTTCTCCTCGTCGTCGAGCGCGCAGCCGTCGGCCCGCACCCGGGCCAGCTCCTGCTCCAGCACGGCGGGATCGGTGGTGGTGCGCTCGGTGCGGGCGGTGAGATCTCGCAGCAGCGGCGCCCGTTCGTCCGCGGGCAGGTGGGCGAGGACGGCCTTGCCGATGGCGGTGCAGTGCAGCGGCAGCACGCCGCCGATCCGGGACGCCATCCGGTACGGCCCGGGGCTGTCCACCTTGCGCACGTAGATGGCGTGATCGCCGCTGCGCAGCGCCACGTGCACCGTCTGCTGGACCTCGGACTGGAACCGGCGCAGCACGGTGTCGCCGCCGGTGTCCTCGGCGGAGGCGATGGTGGCGGACAGCGCGTAGGCGCGGGGGCCGAGGCCGTAGGCGCCGTCGCCGTCGCTGACGACGTACCCGGCGCCGCTGAGCCCGCTGAGGATGCGGTGCGTGCTGGGTTTGGCGATGCCGGTGTCGGCGGCGATCTCGCCGAGCCGGTGCGGGCCGCCGGTGCGGGCCACTGCTTCGAGCACGCGCAGCGTGCGCAGCGCGCTGCCTTCGGTGGCGCCGGAGCTCATAGGTGCTGCACCGCTTCCTCGGCCGTTGATTTTCCGGTGATCTCCCCCTTACGCTACCGTTCGCATCAGCAGAACGGTATTCCGCGGAACGGAACGATGCTTCGTCGGCGCGGGAACCGGGCGGCTCGAGGAGGAGCGATGACCGGGCGAACCGAGGCCGCGACCGGGGCGGCCCGCCCCCGCGGCCGCGCGCACAACCTGCGGTGGGGCATGGCGCTGCTGTGCTTCGTCGGCCTCTCGGTGAACTACGTGGACCGCTCCGCGCTGAGCGTGGCGCTGCCGTCGATGAACCACGACCTGGGCTTCGACCCGAGCGTGCAGGGGCTGGTGCTCGGCACGTTCTTCCTGGCGTACGCGGGTTTCCAGCTCCCCGCCGGTGCCCTCATCGACCGGATCGGGGCGAAGCGCGCGTTCGCGCTCGGCGCCCTGGTGTGGGGCGTGGCGACGATGCTCACCGGCCTGGTCACCGGGCTGCTGTCGCTGCTGGTGTTCCGCTTCCTGCTGGGCATCGGCGAGTCCACCGGCTACCCGGGTTCGGCGAAGGTCGTGTCCCGCTGGTTCCCGCGCCGCGAGCGCGCCTTCGCCAACAGCATCTGGGACAACGGCGCGCGGGCGGGCACCGCGGTGGCGCTGCCGGTGGTGACCGCGATCATCGCCTGGGAGGGCTGGCGGGCCGCGTTCATCGTCGTCGGCGTCCTCGCCCTGCTGTGGGCGGGGTGGTGGTGGCTGTCCTACCACGAACCGGAGGACCACCCGCGGGTGACGGACGAGGAGCTGGCCTACATCCGGGCGGGCGGCGCGCGCGAGGAGTCCACATCGGACGACGGGCCGAAGGTGCGCTGGCGCGACCTGTTCCGGTACCGCACGGTGTGGGCGATGATGCTGGGCTTCTTCTGCCTGAACTACATCATCTTCTTCTTCATCACCTGGTTCCCGAGCTACCTGGTGCAGGCGCGCGGTTTCGACCTGCTGGAGCTGGGCACGGTCGGTGCGATCCCCGGCGTGGTGGCGATCGGCGGCAGCCTGCTCGGCGGCTGGGCGTCGGATTCGCTGGTGCGGCGCGGCTGGAGCCTCACCCGGGCCCGCAAGACCTGCCTGATCCCGGGCATGCTGCTGAGTTCCGTGATCGCGCTGGCGGTGGTGGTGCCGAACGCGGCGACCGCGGTGGTGCTGCTGTCGATCTCCTACGCGAGCCTGGCGTTCAGCGCGGCGTCGGTGGCGTCGCTGCCCGCGGACGTGGCGCCGCAGCCCGGGCAGGTCTCCTCGCTGGCGGGCATCCAGAACTGCGCGTCGAACATCGCCGGGTTCGTCGGCCCGATCGTCACCGGCGTGCTGCAGACGGCGACCGGCGGATCGTTCGTGGCGCCGCTGGTGCTGTCCGGGGTGCTGGGCCTGGTGGGCGCGTTCTCCTACGGGCTGCTGATCCGCAAGGTGGAGCCGCTGCCGGTCCGCACGTGAGTCCGCGGCGGACTTCCCCGGACGGGGGCGCGGAAACGAGGAGCTGACGGAGTGGAGGAGTGGTGAGCGAACGAGCCGCCGTGCTGCACGGTGCCCGGGACCTGCGGGTGGAACAGGTGGAGCCGGAGCCGCTGCGGCCCGGTGCGGTGCGGGTGGCGGTGCGCGCCACCGGGTTGTGCGGCAGCGACCTGCACTACTACGCCGACGGCCGCAACGGGTCGAACGTGCTGCGCTCGCCCACGGTGCTGGGGCACGAGGCCTCCGGGGTGGTCGTCGAACTCGGCGAGGGCGTCGACGCGGGACTGCTCGGCGCATCCGTCGCGGTCGAACCGGCGCGCCCGTGCCGCCGCTGCCCGACCTGCGCGGCGGGCCGCTACAACCTGTGCCCGTCGGGGCGCTGCTTCGGTTCGCCGCCGGTGCACGGCACGATCCGCGGCACGCTGGTGGTGGAGGCGGAACTGGTGCACCGGGTGCCGCCCGGGACCGATCCGGCGGTGGCCGCGCTGGTCGAACCCCTCGCGGTGGCCTGCTGGGCGGTGCGCCGCGCCGGGGTGGTCAGCGGCGCCTCGGTGCTGGTCACGGGAGCGGGGCCGATCGGGCAGCTCGCGGTCGCGGCGGCCCGCGCCGCCGGCGCCGCGCGGATCGTGCTCACCGACGTCGATCGGCGGCGGCTCGACCTCGCCGCCGGGGCCGGAGCGGACGAGGTGCTGGACACCGGCACCGTCCACCCCGAGCCGGGTGCCTTCGACCAGCAGCTGGAGTGCTCCGGTGCGCCGGAGGCGGTGCGCCTGGACGCGCTGGTTCCCGGCGCCGTCGTCGCCCTGGTCGGGATCCCCGCGAACCGGCCCGCGGCGCCCGACCTGCTGGCGGCGGCGCAGCGCTGGGAGATCGACGTGCGCGGCTGCTTCCGCTACGGACCCGGAGCGTTCGCCGCCGCCGCGGCGCTGCTGCGCTCCGGGCGGGCCGACCTGGAGCGGATGGTCACCGCCCGGTTCCCGCTCGCCGAAGCCGATCGGGCGCTGCGCACCGCACTGACCGAACGCGATCACCTGAAGATCGCCGTGCTCGCCGAGGAGACCCCGTGAAGATCACCGCCGCCGACGTCGTCGTCACCTGCCCCGGCCGCAACTACGTCACGCTGAAGATCACCACCGAGGACGGGCTGACCGGGCTCGGCGACGCCACGCTCAACGGGCGCGAGCTCGCCGTCGCCTCCTACCTGCGCGACCACGTGTGCCCGCTGCTGATCGGGCGGGATTCGGGGCGCATCAACGACATCTGGCAGTACCTGTACCGCGGTGCCTACTGGCGGCGCGGGCCGGTGACGATGACCGCGATCGCCGCCGTCGACGTCGCGCTGTGGGACCTGCTCGGCAAGGAGACCGGGCTGCCGGTGCACCGGTTGCTCGGCGGCGCCGCGCGCGAGGGCGTGATGATCTACGGGCACGCCAGCGGGCAGAGCGTCGAGGAGCTGCTCGACGACGTCGCCGCCTACCGGGAGCGCGGGTACCGGGCGATCCGGGTGCAGGCCGCCGTGCCCGGCCTGGAGAGCACCTACGGGCTGCACCACCCGGGGACCGGTTCCACCTACGAACCGGCGGACGCGGCGATGCCCTCGGACAACGTGTGGCACACCCCGGCGTACCTGGAGTTCGCGCCGGAGCTGATGCGCGCCGTGCGGGAGCGGTTCGGCTACGACTTCCACCTGCTGCACGACGTGCACCACCGGCTCTCGCCGCTGGAGGCCGCGCAGCTGGGCAAGTCGCTGGAGCCGTACCGGATGTTCTGGATCGAGGACCCCACCCCGGCCGAGGACCAGGAGGCGTTCCGCACGATCCGGCAGCACACCACCACCCCGATCGCGGTCGGCGAGGTGTTCAACTCGATCTGGGACTGCAAGCATCTGATCAGCGAGCGGTTGATCGACTACATCCGCGCCTCGGTGTCGCACACCGGCGGGATCACCCACCTGCGGCAGGTGTTCGAGCTGGCGGCGCTGCACGGGGTGCGCACCGGTTCGCACGGCGCGGGCGACCTGTCGCCGGTGTCGTTCGCCGCCGCGCTGCACCTGGACCTGACGGTGCCGAACTTCGGCGTGCAGGAGTACATGGGTCATCTGGATCCGGCGGGTGAGGTGTTCAAGGTGAACTACTCGTTCCGGGACGGCTACATGCATCCCGGCGACGCCCCCGGTCTCGGCGTGGAGCTCGACGAGGAGGCCGCGGCCCGCTACCCGTACTCGCCGAAGTACCTGCCGGTGAACCGGTTGCGGGACGGCTCGATGCACGACTGGTGAGCGTGGTGGAATCGGTGATCACCCGGCGCCGCCGGGCGGGACGAGACGGGGAGGACCGGGCGTGATCCGGGTACTGGCCATCGGCGAATGCATGATCGAACTGACCCACCGGGAAGCGGACGTGCTGTCGCTGGGCTGTGCGGGGGACACGTTCAACACCGCGACCTACCTGTCCCGGCTCACCGGATCCGCGGAGCTGCAGGTGGACTACCTGACCCTGGTGGGGGACGACCACTACAGCGACCGGATCGTGGCGGCGATGCGCGCGGAGGGCGTCGGTACCGACCGGATCGGCCGGGTCGCCGGGGCGCAGCCGGGGCTGTACCTGGTGCGCACGGACGAGCACGGCGAGCGCTCGTTCACCTACTACCGCTCGCAGTCGGCGGCCCGCGGTCTGTTCGCGGACGGGGAACCGGATTTCGACGGCTACGACCTGGTGCACCTGTCGGCGATCAGCCTGCAGATCCTCGCGCCGCCCGCGCGGGAGCGGCTGCGCGCGGCGCTGCGGCGGTTCCGCGACGCCGGTGGCCGGGTGTCCTTCGACAGCAACTACCGGCCGGCCGGGTGGGACGGTGCCGCCGCGGCGGCCGAGCAGGTGCGGGAGCTGTGGTCGCTGACGACGGTCGGGCTGCCCACGTTCTCCGACGAGCAGGCGCTGTTCGGCGACCCCACCGCGGAGTCCACAGTGGACAGGCTCCGGGTGGCCGGGGTGGCGGACGTCGCGGTCAAGGACGGTGCCGCGGGCTGCGTCGTCCTCGACGGCGAGCGGGTCGTGCGGGTGCCTGCCGTGCCGGTGGAGTCCGTGGTGGACTCGACCGCCGCCGGGGATGCGTTCGACGCCGGCTACCTCGCGGCTCGGCTCACCGGTGCCGATCCGGTCGCGGCGGCGCACCGCGCGCAGGAGCTGGCCGCCACGGTGATCCGGCACCGCGGCGCGATCGTCGCCGAGTCGGTGCTGCCCCGGCGGTCCGCGGCGCCCGTCGGGTGACCGCCTGTCGGTTGAACTCGGGGTGCGTCGTGCTCGGGTGGCGGAACCTCAGCGGCCGAACCCGCCCGCCGCCCTCGGCCGTTTCCTGTCAGCGGCGAAGCCGCTGAGCCGCCGACCACCCGAGCAACCGGACCACCCGCGGGTTCTCAGCGGTTCCCTCGCGAGGACAGCGATTTCCCTCGTGGCGGAGCCACTTGGGAAATCGATCCCGCAGCGAGGGAACCGCTGAGGTTCCGCCGCCCCGGTGCCACGCAAAACGAGCGAGGAAGCACCCATGTAGAAAAGGCGCATGGGGACCACTCGTACGGCCGCGCTGCGCTTCCACTCCGACGCCGTGCGCGCGGAGACGCACGTCAACCTGTCCGCGGTCCGGGCCGACGGCCACCACCTGTGGGTCGGCGGCGACGAGAGCGCCACGGTGGAGCGCTTCACCCGCACCGACGCACCGCGCCCCGAGTACGCCGAGCACGTCTCGTTCGACCTCACCGAGGTGCTGGACCTGCCCGGCGGCGCCGACGAGGAGATCGACGTGGAGGGCCTGGCCCGCCGCGGCCCCTACCTGTGGGTCGTCGGTTCGCATAGCGCGAAGCGCAAGAAGCCGAAGGCCCACCACTCGGACGCGAAGGCCGCCAAGCGCCTCGCCACCGTCGTGCCGGAACCGGCCCGCCGCGTGCTGGCGCGGGTCGCGCTCTCCGACGGCGTCCCGGTGCGCCGCACCCGCGACGGGGCGCGCAGCGCGGCGCTCGGCGAACCGGGCCTGCGCGAGCTGCTGGCCGACGACCCGCACCTGGCGCCGTTCCTGCCGATCCCCGGCAAGGACAACGGTTTCGACGTCGAGGGCATCGCGGTGCACGGCGAGCCCGGCGCGGAGCGGGTGCTGCTGGGCCTGCGCGGCCCGGTGCTGCGCGGCTGGGCGGTGGTGCTGCGGCTGGCGCCCCGCGAGGAGGACGGCGAGCTGGTGCTGCGCAAGGTCGACGGGCACCGGCGCTACGCCAAGCACTTCCTGGACCTCGACGGCCTCGGCGTCCGCGACCTGTGCCCGCACGGCGACGACCTGCTGGTGCTCGCCGGGCCGTCGATGGCGCTGTCCGGCCCGGTGCGGCTGTACCGCTGGCCCGGTGCCGTCCGCGCCGACCTGCCGGAGGTCGTGCGCCGCGACGAACTGGTCCGGGTGGCCGACCTGCCGCACGGCGAAGGCCGCGACCACGCCGAGGGCATCACCGTGCTGCCCGGCGGCGACCTCCTCGTCGTCCACGACAGCCCCGCCCCGGCGCGCCTGCCCGAACCCGGCACGGTCCTCGCCGACGTCCTCGCCCCGGACTGACCGGACGGCTCAGCGCGTGTTGTGGATCCGGGTTGGCGGGCAGAACCAGTCAGGAACTCGTTGCCCATGCGGAAAGCATGATCACCCTCATCGTGATCCACCTCATTGCCAAGCTCCTCATCGGCCGAAGCATCTGATAGGCGTTACCCCGCACCCCTGACAACACAGATCGACAACATCCGGTGAGCGGTCGTGCCGAATCGATCCCCTGCGATATGCGGTCTCGCTACGCGATTGCGGAAGCCGCGAACACCCCTGCCCGATTCGCCTACACTCCATGGTCATCCGCAGATGGAGCTCGCGGTGTCCGGGGGAGGCGAAGGTGATGAGCTATTCCAGTGATTACCGCCCGAGAGGTTGCGGGGCCACGGACATTCCGAACGCAGCTGCCTCCGTTCCGTCTCAGGGCTCCCACATCCCCGCCACGCCGAACAGCGCCCCTGCGGCAGCGCCGAAGCGATCAGTGCCCACAACCTGATCACCGCGGACGCTCGGGAACGAGCGAACCGGATCGCGGTCGTGTGCAGGGCGTTCGCCGAGGGGATGTTCGAATGGTGCGCGCGATTGGCCATTCGCTGCGCCGAGTTCGTCGAATCCCGCGGGTACCTGCGGGCATGGGCCACCACAGCCGACCTCGGCGCCCGGGCTGCGAGTCGCCTGCCACCGGGAGGCACGCGTTCGGAACTGTTGGCCAGGAGCCGGCTCAACCTCGCAGCGGCAACCGACGCCCAAGGTGGCACCGGCGAAGCGATCGGTTCCCGGGAGTCCGCGCTGCGCAGCATCCGCGCACTCGCACGAATCGGCCTGCTCCACTTGGACGAAGGTGACGCGGTCAAAGCCGAACTACCTAGCGCGGTGTGCACCGAACTGATCACAGCAGACGGCCGACGCCAGTGGCGCGACCACGTCGGTGCAGCCACCGAGCAGCTTCGCGCGGAAGTCCTCGGAGTCGTCGAAGACCTCGCGGGCAGGCTACGAAGCTGAACCGCAGATCGGCGGACCCGATCCAGCCCCGGAGCGAGCTCAGAACCAGGCTTCGGCGAGGAGCTTCAGGGAGCGGAGGCGGTCGGCGGGGTCGTGGCAGTAGGTGACGGTGATCAGCTCGTCGGCGCCGGTGCGGGTCACCAGCTCCTCCAGCCGGCGCACCGCGGTCTCCGGGGAGCCGACGGCGTTGATGCCGAGCATCGCGTCGGCGAAGTGGCGTTCCCGAGCGTCGACCGCGTCGGGGTCCACCGGTGCTTCGAGGGCGCGCCGGTTTCCGCTGCGCACGTTGACGAACATGCGCTGCACCGTCGTCCACAGCCGCGCCGCCTCCTCGTCGGAAGGAGCGACCAGGACGTTCACGCCGATCATCAGGTGCGGCTCGGTGAGCTGCGCGGTCGGTGCCTCGGTGGAGAACGCGGAGCGGTACACCTCGACGATCTCGTCCAGGTCGGCGGGCGCGAAGTGCGAGGCCACCGCGAACGGCAGGCCCAGCTGCCCCGCGATGGACGCTCCGTTCACCGTGGACCCCAGCACCCACAGCGGGACGTGCGTCCCGGTCGCCGGCCCCGCGGTGACCGGTGCGCTGTGCCCGCGGCCTTCGTCGCCGAACCAGCCGGTGAGGTCGTAGATCGAGTTCGCGAAGCTCTGCGCGTCCGCCCCGGAGCGGCTCAGCAGCTGGGCGGTGAGCTGGTCGGTGCCGGGCGCGCGGCCCAGCCCGAGGTCGATCCGCCCGGGGTGCAACTGGGCCAGGGTGCCGAACGACTCCGCCACCTGCAGCGGCGCGTGGTTGGGCAGCATGATGCCGCCGGAGCCGACGCGGATCCGCTCGGTGCGGTCGGCGGCCTGCGCGATGAGCAGCGCGGTCGCGGTGGCGCCGAGGTACGGGGTGTTATGGTGCTCGGCGTACCACACCCGCGAGTAGCCGAGCTCGTCGGCGAGTTCGGCGGCCGCCATCGAGGAGTCGATCGCGTCGGCGATGGTGGAGCCCTCGCTGACGGAGACGAGGTCGAGGACGTCGAGCGGAACGTGCGGTGCGGTCACGAAGCCCCTCCGGGCGGGTCGGTTTCCAGGAATTCCTCGGCGATGGCCCGGTTGTAGCGGCTGACCATCTCGGACAGCAGCCGCAGGTCCTGCTCGCTCCAGCCGGAGAGCAGGGCCGCGGTGCGTTCGCGGCGGCGTTCGCACACCGCGCGCACCGCCGCCGCACCGGAGCCGGTGATCGCCAGGACGCTGCGGCGGCGGTCGGCGCCGTCGGGGCTGCGGGTGAGGTGCCCGGCGCGTTCCGCGGCGAGCACCTGCCTGCCGGTCGTGGACGGGTCGAGGCCGAGCGCGGCGGCGAGCCCGCCGATGTCGGACGGGCCGCGCGCGATCAGGGTGCGCAGCAGCAGGTACCCGGCGCGGTCCACCTCCTGGTGGAGTTCGCCGCGGCGGCACAGCATCTCCAAGTTGCGCATCAGCACCGCGGTCTGGAACTCGACGGTGTCGATCGCGTCGCAGGTGGTGCCGTCCGGTTCGCTCGGTGGGCCCGGCTCGGGGAGCTCGGTGCCGGCCGCGGCGCGGGGGTGCTGCGCGTCGGTCACGGTCTCGTCCCTCCTCGGCGTTCCGGCGATACCGGTACGATACCGATATCGGACCGAGGGGTGCCGGGCAGGGCCGTTCGGGAGCCCCGGGCCTCCGCCGATCACCGCGCGGTGGCCGCCGAACCGGGCGCCGAGCGCAGGTCCGCGCCGATCGCCCCGGTCGTCTCCAGCAGCGGCGGCAGCAGGTTCTCCCGCGCCTGTTCGGCCGTGGTGCGGCTGGCGTGCGAGGAGATGTTCGCCGCCGCCACCACCCGGTCCGCGCGGTCCCGGATCGGCGCGGCGATCGACCGCAGCCCCGCCTCCAGCTCCTGGTCCACCAGCGACCAGCCCTGCTCGCGGATCCGCGCCAGCTCGGCGCGCAGCTCCGCGGCGCTGCCCACGGTGTGCGGGCCCAGCGGGTCCAGCCGCACCCGCGCGAGGAAGTCGTCCAGCCGCTCGTCCGGCAGGTTCGCCAGCAGCACCCGGCCCATCGAGGTCGCGTACGCGGGGAACCGGGTGCCGATGTTGATCGACACGGTCATGATGCGGCTGGTGGGCACCCGGGCGACGTAGACGATGTCGTCGCCGTCGAGCACCGACACCGACGCCGACTCGTGCACCCGCGACACCAGGCGTTCCAGGTGCGGCTGAGCGATCTCCGGCAGCGACACGCTGGACAGGTAGGCGAAGCCGAGCTCCAGCACCCGCGGCGTCAGCGCGAACCGCCTGCCGTCCGTCCACACGTAGCCCAGCTGCACCAGGGTGTGCAGGAACCGGCGGGCGGCGGCGCGGGACAGATCGGTGGCCCGCGCGACGTCGCTGAGCGTCATCTCCGGCCGCGTCTCGTCGAACGCGCGGATCACCGCGAGGCCGCGCGCCAGCGACTGCACGTACCCGCCGGATTCCGAAGCCGGTTCCATCGCTCTCCTCGCTCGTCCGGAGCGGCCCTCGCCCCCGGGCACCTACCGTTCCACACGCGACACCCGGGCCGCCCGCGGCACCCGTCAGCCGTCCTCGGCGGCGAGCACGTCCCGGGCGAGGGCGAAGGCGCGGTTCGCCTTCGGCACCCCGGCGTAGATCGCGACGTGCATCAGCACCTCGCGGATCTCCTCGGGGCTGACGCCGTTGCGGCGGGCGGCGCGCACGTGCATCGCGAACTCCTCCTCGCAGCCGGTCGCGGCGAGGATCGCCAGCGTCAGGCAGCTGCGGGTCGGGCGCGGCACCCCGTCCCCGGTCCACAGCTCGCCCCACGCGTAGCGGGTGATGAAGTCCTGGAATCCGGCGGTGAACTCGGTCGTCGCCGCGACGGCGCGGTCCACGTGCGCGTCGCCGAGCACCTCGCGGCGCACCGCCATGCCCTCGGCGTGCCGGGTCGTGTCGTCGGTCATCGCGGGCTCCTCGTGAAGTGGTCCAGCAGCAGGGCGTTCACCGCGTCCGGCCGTTCCGCGACGGCCAGGTGCGAGGCGTCGTCGATGATCTCCAGGCGCGCACCGGGCACCGCGGCGGCGATGCGTTCGGCGTGCGGCGGGGGAGTGGCCGGGTCCTCGCGGCCGGCGAGCACCAGCGCCGGCGCGGTGATCCGCGGCAGGCCGTCCACCAGGTCCAGCTCGGCGATCGCCTCCGCGCAGCTCGCGTAGCCCTCGTCGTCGCAGGCGCTGAGCGCGGCGGCGAACGGCACCACCCCGTCCCCGCCGGCGAACGCGGGTGTGAACCAGCGCTCCAGGGAGCTCGCGACCATCGACGTGGTGCCCTCCCGCCGGGCCTGCGCGGCGCGGTCCCGCCACGCCTGGCGCGGGGTGAGCTCGGCGGAGGTGCAGATCAGCGCGAGCCGCCCGATCCGCTCCGGCGCGTGCTGGGCCAGCCACATGCCGGTCATGCCGCCCAGCGACACCCCCGCGAAGTGCGCGCGGGCCACGCCGAGCCGGTCCAGCAGCTCCAGCACGTCCGTGCCGAGCTCGCCGAGCCGGTACGGGCCGGGTGGTGCGGCGGTGCCGCCGTGCCCGCGCTGGTCGTAACGCAGCACCCGGAAGTGCTCGGCGAGCACCGGCAGCTGCCCGTCCCAGAGCCCCAGGGCGGTGCCCAGCGAATTGGACAGCACCAGCACCTCGGCACCGTCCGGTCCGGTCAGGTCGTGGTGCGGGATCATCGGTTCCCTCCGAGGTCGTGCCGGGCCAGGGCGCGGTCCACGAACGCCCCGGCCGATCCGAGGTGGTCGGCGGGCTCGGTCGCCGCGACGACCTCCGGTTCGGACAGCACCGCCCGCACCCGCTCGTCGGCGAGCAGCGCGGAGCGCAACGTGCCGCCGCGCTCGACGATCCGCCCGCACAGCTCGGCGACCAGCTGCCGCGCCTCGGTGCCGCCCAGCGCGCCGCGCAGCGCGGCGGACGCGCTCTCGGCCATCACCAGCCCGGCGGTGAGCTCCACGTTCGCCGCCATCCGATCGGTGCGCACCCGCAGCCCGGCCAGCAGCCGCTCCGCGCCGGAGGAGGCGGCGGCGACCAGGCGCAGCAGTTCGGTCAGCGGTTCCCATTCGGCCTGCCAGGTCCCGGCGGCGCGCTCGTGCGGCTGCGGCATCGCCGCCAGCAGCGTCGCCACCAGGCCGGGCACCCGGTGCGCGGCAGCGGTGATCAGCACCGAACCCGCCGGGTTCTGCTTGTGCGGCATCGCCGAGGAACCGCCGGAGCTGCCCTCGGCGAGCTCGCCGACCTCGGTCTGCGCGTGCAGCTCCACGTCCAGCGCGATCTTGCCGAGCGCGCCCGCCACCGCGCCCAGCGCGCCCGCGAGTTCGGCGACGCGGGTGCGGTCGGTGTGCCACGGCAGCACCGGTTCGGCCAGGCCCAGCTCGGCGGCGAGGTGCCCGAGCACGGCCGTGCCCCGGTCGCCGAGCGATCCGAGCGTTCCGGCGGGGCCGCCCAGCTGCACCGCGAGCCGCTCGGCGACCACCCGGTCCAGCGCGTCCGCGGACTCGTCCAGCGCGGTCAGCCAGCTCGCGCAGCGGCGGCCGAACGTCGTCGGCAGCGCCTGCTGCAGCAGCGAGCGCCCGATCATGAGCGTCCCGCGGTGCTCCCGCGCCAGCTCGGCGCACCGGTCGGCGGCGCCGCGCAGGTCGGCGAGCACCCCGCGCAGCGCGCGGCGGGCGACCAGCATCGCGGCCGTGTCCAGCACGTCCTGGCTGGTGGCGCCCACGTGCACGTGCGGGCGGTCCGCGGGTTCCACCAAGGCGGTCAGGTCCGCGACCAGCGCGATCACCGGAGTCGCCGAGCCGACGGCGCGGCGCGCGATGGACTCCAGGTCGAACTCCTCGGCCCGGCAGTGCGCCGCGATCCGCGAGGCCGCGTCCGGCGGGACCACCCCGGCGCGGGCCTGCGCGCGGACCAGGGCCGCCTCGAAATCGAGCATCGCCTGCGCCCACGCCGCCGTGCCGGTGCGCCGTTCGGCCTCCGGCGTGCTGAACATCGGGGTGAACATCGCGGCCTCAGAGCTCGAAGAAGACGGTCTCGCCGTCGCCCTGGAGGCGGACGTCGAAGCGCAGCCCGTCCGGTTCGGCGACAGCGACCAGCGTGCCCCGGCGTTCCTCCTCCACGGTGGACAGCACGGGGTCGGTGGCGTTCGCGGCGGCCTCGTCCGGGAAGTACACCCGGGTCACCAGCCGCTGCAGCATGCCGCGCGCCAGCACCGTCACGTCCAGGTGCGGTGCTTCGGTGCGCCCGTCGGGCGTCGGCAGCGGGCCGGGTTTGACCGTGCGGAACCAGAAATCGCCCCGCGGATCGGTGCCGCAACGCCCGAATCCCTGGAACGAGCCCGCCGCGCCGCGCGGATCAGCGTGGTGGGCGAACCGGCCCCGCTCGTCGGCCTGCCAGATCTCCAGCACCGCGTCCGGCACCGGCTCGCCCGCGCCGTCGAACACGGTCCCGCGCAACAGGACCGCGCCGGGCGCGCCGGGCGCGACGACCTCGGGGCCGTCCGGCCACAGCAACCCGTCCGGCAGCGCGTAGAACGGTCCGACCGTCTGCGACGGCGTGGTGAGCTCACCCTGCTCCGGCATCAGTCGTCGTCCTCCTCGTCGTCCTCGAACGGGGTGGCGTGCGCGCCGCGCAGCACGATGTCGAACTTGTAGCTCAGCGCCCACTCCGGCACGGTGCTAGCCAGGTCGAACCGGCTGATCATGCGTTCCCGCGCCGCCGGGTCGCGCACCGAGTTGAAGATCGGGTCCTGGCCGAACAGCGGATCGCCCGGGAAGTACATCTGGGTGATCAACCGCTGGGTGAACGCCTGCCCGAACAGCGAGAAGTGCAGGTGCGCCGGCCGCCACGCGTTGTCGTGGTTGCGCCACGGGTAGGCGCCCGGCTTGATCGTCACGAACCGGTAGTGGCCGTCCGCGTCCGTCATCGCCCGCCCCACGCCGGTGAAGTTCGGGTCCAGCGGTGCCGGGTGCCGGTCGCCGGAGTGCAGGTAGCGGCCCGCCGAGTTCGCCTGCCACAGCTCCAGCAGCGTGTGCGGCACCGGTTTCCCGCCGGAGTCGAGGACCCGGCCGCTGACGACGATCCGCTCGCCCAGCGGTTCGCCCGCGTGCCCGGCGGTCAGGTCGTGGTCGTGCTCACCCACCCGGTCGTGGCCCAGCAGCGGGCCGGTGACCTCGGTGAGGTACTGCGGCAGCAGCCGCAGCGGCTGCTTCGGGTACCGCAGCGCCGAGGAGCGGTACTCGGCGCTGTCCAGCGGCGGGTGCGAGGCGGTGTCGGGCGGGTAGTGCGGCAGCAGCATGCTCATCGTCGGCTCCTCCTTCACGCCTGCAGGACCACGGCCAGGCCCTGCCCGACCCCGATGCAGATCGCCGCCAGCCCCCAGCCGCCACCCGCGGCCCGCAGCTGGTGCGCCAGGGTTCCCAGGATGCGCGCGCCCGACGCGCCCAGCGGGTGGCCGAGGGCGATGGCGCCGCCCCGCACGTTCACGATCTCCGGGTCCAGGTCCGGCCATTCGGCGAGGCAGGCCAGCGATTGCGCGGCGAACGCCTCGTTGAGCTCCACCGCGGTCAGGTCGCCCCAGCCGATGCCCGCGCGGCGCAGCGCGGTCTCCGCCGCCGCGACCGGCCCGATGCCGAAGACGTCCGGATCCACCCCGGCGACGCCGCGCCCGGCGATCCGGGCCAGCGGGGTGACGCCCAGGTCGGCGGCGACCGCTTCGGAGCCGATGAGCAGCGCGGCGGCGCCGTCGTTGAGCGGGGAGGAGTTGCCCGCGGTGACGGTGCCGCCCTCGCGGAACGCGGGCTTGAGCTTCGCGAGCTTCGCCACCGAGCTGTCCGCCCGCACGCCCTCGTCCGCGGTCAGCTCGGTGCCCGGCACGGGGACCACTTCGCGGTCGAACGCCTCGGCCTCCCACGCGGCGGCGGCGCGGCGGTGGCTGCGCACCGCGAACTCGTCCTGGGCCTCGCGGCCGATGCCGTAGCGGTCGGCGAGCAGTTCGGCGGAGTCGCCGAGCCCGATGGTCCAGCGCTCCGGCATCTCCGGGTTCGTCATCCGCCAGCCGAGCGTGGTCGAGTGCAGCGTCTCGTGCCCGCGCGGGAAACCGCCCTCGGGCTTCTGCAGGACCCACGGCGCGCGGCTCATCGATTCGACGCCGCCGGCGATGGTGAGCTCGTGGTCGCCGGTCTCCACGGCACGGCTGGCGCCGATGGCGGCTTCGAGCCCGGACCCGCACAGCCGGTTGACGGTGGCGCCCGCGACGCCGGTCGGCAGCCCCGCGAGCAGCGCCGCCATCCGCGCCACGTTGCGGTTGTCCTCCCCGGCGCCGTTGGCGTCGCCGAACGCGACGTCCTCGATGCGCGCCGGATCCAGCCCGGGGGAGCGGTCCACGAGGGTGCGCACCACGTGCGCGGCCAGGTCGTCCGGGCGCACCTCGGCGAGGCCCTTGTCGTAGCAGCCGAAGGGCGTGCGCACCGCGTCGAGGATGTGAGCGCCGTTGCTCATGCTTCTGCTCCGATCGTGGCCTTGAGTTCCCGCAGCACCCGCAGTTCGGTGCCGGTCGGGGGTGCCTGCACGGTGGGCGGGTCGGCGACTGCGAGGTCCCAGCCGGTGGCGGCCCGCACCTGCTCGACGGACACGCCGGGGCTGAGCCGGGTGAGGGTGAGCTCGCAGGTCCGCGGATCGGGTTCGAGCACGCCCAGGTCGGTGATCACCTTCACCGGTCCGCGCCCGCGCAGCCCCAACCGCTCCCGATCGCCCGCGCCGCGGCCGTAGCCGACGGAACTGGTGAAGTCGACGGAGTCGACGAAGCTGCGGGTGCTCTGCCGCATCACCACCAGCACCTCCTTGCAGGAAGCGGCGATCTCCGGGGCACCGCCCGCGCCTGGCAGCCGCACCTTCGGGTCCGCGTAGTCGTCCCCGATCACGGTCGAGTTGATGTTGCCGAAACGGTCGATCTGCGCGCCGCCGAGGAACCCGAAGTCGATGCGGCCCGGCTGCAACCAGTAGTTGAAGATCTCCGGCACGCTCACCACGGAATCCGCGGTGTCGGCGAGCACCCCGTCGCCGATGGACAGCGGCAGCCGGTCCGGTTTCGCGCCGAGCGTGCCCGATTCGTAGATCAGCACCAGGTCGGGGGCGTGGGTGCGGCGGGCCAGGTTCGCGGCGGTGCTGGGCAGCCCGATGCCGACGAAGCAGGCGGCACCGTCGGTCAGCGAGCGCGCGGCCGCGACGCTCATCATCTCGTCGGCGGTGAACGTCATCGCGCGCTCCTCTCGGCCAGGCCCTCGCGGTCCAGCCACGCCTCGAATTCGGCGCGGTCGCGGGAGATCGCGTCCCAGCGCCGGTAGTGGTCGTTGTCCCGCTCCGAGTAGCCCTGCGCGTAGGAGGGGTGGGCGCCGCCGGGGACCTCGGCGACGGCGGTGACGGCCCACTTCGGCAACACCACGGCGCCGGGCCGCGGGGTGAGCTCGTCGACGACCTCCTCGACGGTCACCAGGGAGCGCTTCGCGGCGAGCACGGTCTCCTTCTGCACGCCGGTGATGCCCCACAGCTGCACGTTGCCCTGCCGGTCGGCCTGCTGCGCGTGCACGATGCCGACGTCCGGGTTCAGCGCGGGCACCGCGGCCAGCTCCTCGCCGGTGAACGGGCAGGTGACGGTCTTGATGGAGTCGGTGTGCGCGGGCAGGTCGGTGCCGGTGTAGCCGCGCAGGATCGCGAACGGCAGTCCGGAGGCGCCCGCGGCGTAGCGGTTGGCCATGCCCGCGTGGCTGTGCTCCTCGATCTCCAGCGGCACCGGCCAGGAGTGCTGCACGGCGTCCCGGAACCGGTGCAGCGAACCGACTCCGGGGTTGCCGCCCCAGGAGAACACCAGCTTGCGCGCGCACCCGGCGCCGATGAGCTGGTCGTAGACGATGTCCGGCGTCATCCGGCACAGCACCAGGTCGCGCTTGCGCTGCCGGATGATCTCGTGCCCGGCGGCGACCGGGATGAGGTGGGTGAAGCCTTCGAGTGCGATCACGTCGCCGTCGGCGACCAACTCGGCGATCGCCTCGTCCAAGGCGAGGATGCGTGCCACCGATCCGCTCCGATCGTGCGCATAGTGAACATGTGTTCTTTGCGCGAACACTAGTGCCGCCGCGGCGACGCGGTCAAGCACCGCCCGGCGCAGTGCTGAACGGACCGTTCGACCAACGAGATGAGGCGAACGGTCCGTTCACTCCCCGGCCCGGCGGCCGGAGCGGTGCGATCGACCCGGGTGAGCGGACCGGTGGGGGCGCCCGCTAGGGCCCAACGGGCGTTGTCAGGGGGGGGGGGGGGGCGGGGGGGGGGGGGGCGCCGGGCGCG
>NZ_JAIUKC010000170.1:0-1347 GCF_020177435.1 Saccharopolyspora sp. 7B
GCCCCCCGCGCACGCCCGCCCGCACGCACAACCCGCACGCCACCGCGTGCGCGACGACGTGCAGCAGCAGGAAACCCGACCAGTAGCTGTCCAGCACCGCGACCGGCACCGGCGGACCCGCGAAACCGACCGCGGACAGATCGGAGCGGACCAGCAGCGAGACCACCACGGCCCCACCGGCCCACAGCAGCGGCGTCCGGGCGCCACGCACCCGCAGGAAAGCCGAGAAACCGTGGAGCACCAGGCAGGAACTCGTCACCGCGATCGAATTGCGCAGCACGTGCACCGCCTGCGGGCTCAACGCGGATTCGCGCAACCACGTGCAGGAAGCGTCGGTGTGCAGCGTCATCGTCGTCGCGAGCCCGGCTCCGATGAGCCAGAACGCCCGGGTCCGGCGCTGCCGCAACGCCTGCGGTGCGCGGAGCAGAACCGCGAGCCAGAGCGCCCCGATGCCGACGAACTCCACCACCGAGCTCACCGCGGCGGCGGCCACGGGGCCACCGCGAACCCGAGCGCCTCCTCGATTCCGCCCACCCGCACCGGAGTCGGCAGGATGCGGCTGCCCAGCAGGACCGCGATGTCCTCGGCCTCCCGCTCGGCCGCGGCACCGTGCCCGCCGTGCGAGCGGGCCAGCAACCGGGACACCGTTCCCGGGTCGAGATCCGGGACCATCCGCCGGAATTGCGCCGCCCGCCGCTCCGAGTGATCGGCGGGTTCCGCTCCACCGTGCGCGAGGATGTGTCCGATCTCGTGCAGGATGATGTGCTTTCGGTGCAGTTCGCTGGTACGCGGTTCGACGAAAACGTAGTCGGTGTCCGCGGCTTCCACCCAGAGCCCGTGCGGACGGGCGGAATTCGCCGCCCCCGGAAAGGGGAGCACGCGCAACGGACGTTTCCGGCGCGCGGAGATGCACTCGATCAACTCATCCATCGAACAGGCGGCAGGCAGCGCCAATTCCTTGACCAGCCTGCGAAAACGCGCGCGCGAACGCCACCCCTCCAGCACCGGAAGCCCTCCCCGGTCACATGTCCACCCCAGTACGCTGAGCACTCTGTCCGACACTTTCCGCAGCAGTCAATGCATCCTGCGTCACAGCGCACGAAAATCGCACCCCCTTAACAGGAGGTTCACTTTCTCGCGAACGATTTCCAGATAGTGAGCGAAATGGCGTGCACCGCGCGGAAATGGAGCAGGCGGTAGCAACTCCCGGTGGAACGCGGGGGGGGGGGGCCCCCCCCCCCCCCGGGGGGGGCGGGCGCGGCACAAACCCGCCGGCCCCCCCCCCCCCCCCCCGCCCCCCCCCGGGGGGGCGCCCCCCCCCGGGGGGGGGGGGGGGGCCGCCGGGGG
>NZ_JAIUKC010000171.1:0-21989 GCF_020177435.1 Saccharopolyspora sp. 7B
CCTCGCAAAATTTTTAATTTTTGGTCCTTTATTGGGGCCCCCCGGGTCTAATTGGCCGTGGGGTTACCCCCCCCGGGGGCCCCCGGGGGCCCCCCCCCCGGGGCCCCGGGGGGCCCCCCCCGCGATCAAGACGAGCGGATCAGCCGAACGACGGCGGCGCGTCCTCGGGCGCGCTGCCCCACCCGGTGTTCGGCTCGGTGCCCAGGGCGTAGTCGAGCGTGCCGCCCTCGGCGACGAACCGCTCGGACAGCCACGGCTTCCCGGTCCGCTCCCCGTTCACCGACAGGTCCTGCACGTACTTCGCGTCCTGCGAAGCGTCGGGGGCGTTGACGGTGATGGTGGTGCCGTTGCCCCGGTCGATGCTGATCGACGGGAACAGCGGGCTGGCCAGCACGAGGTCCGCGCGGCCCGGCGCCTCCGGGTACATGCCCAGCGCCGCCCACACCGACCAGGACGACATCTGGCCGAGGTCGTCGTTGCCGACGAGGCCGTCCGGTTCGGCGCTGAACAGCTCGGTCAGCGAGCGGCGCACCACGTCCTGCGTCTTGTGCGGCTGCCCGGCGTAGGCGTAGGCCCACGGGGTGTTCGCCGACGGTTCGTTGCCGAGGTAGGCGTGCGGTTCGTCCGGTCCGGCGTTGAGCTCGGCGAAGAACTCGTCGAGCCGCGCCCCCGCCTGCTCGTTCCCGCCCATCCGGTCGAACAGCCCCTGGTGGTCGAACGGCACCATCCAGGCGTACTGGGCGGCGTTGCCCTCCACGTAGCCGTCCTGCTGGGCGAGGTCGAACTCGGGCCAGGAGCCGTCGGCCTTGCGCGGCTGGATCCAGCCGCTGTCCGGGTTGACCAGGTTCTGCCAGTTCCGCGCGCGCTGCTGGAATTCGTCGCGCGCGCCGGTGTCGCCGATCCGGTCGGCGAACTGGGAGATGGCGAAGTCGGAGCCGGTGTACTCCAGCGTCGTCGACACCGAGCCCCACGATTCCTCGTCCTCGGCGGGGATGTAACCGAGTTCGCCGTACTGCTCGTGCACCGGCCGCTCGTCCTCGTTGGTCGCCCCGGCGCGCATCCGCTCCAGCGCCCGGCCGGTGTCGAAGTCGGTGGCGCCGAACGCGTGCGCGCTGGAGATCATGATCGGCAGCGGGTCGCCGGTCATCACGCCGGTGCCGCCGTTGGCGACGGTCCAGCGGTCGAAGTAGCCGCCCTGCGCGGACTGGTTCACCGCGGACTGCGCGATGTCCGAGGCGATGTCGGGCGCGATCAGCGCGACCAGCTGGGTCTGCGAGCGGTACACGTCCCAGCCGGAGTAGTTGGCGTACTGGGCGTGGCCCGGCTCGGCCCGGTGCACCTCGCCGTCGAAGCCGGTGTAGTTCCCGTCGACGTCGCTGAACACGTTGGGGTGCAGCAGCGAGTGGTAGAGCCCGGTGTAGAGCCGCCGCCGGTCCTGCTCGCTGCCGCCGCCGACGTCGATCCGCCCGAGCAGCTCGTTCCACGCCGCGCGGGTGCCGTCGCGGACCTGGTCGAAGCCGCGGTCGCCGAGCTCCTCGGCGGCGTTGGCCTTCGCGCCGTCCAGGCTGACGAACGACAGCCCGACGCGGGCGGTCACGGTGCGCTCGGCGCCCGGGTCGAAGGAGACGAAGGCCTGCGCGCCGTCGTCCTGCGCCTGCTGCTCGTTCGCGGCCCCGGTACCCGAACCGGAGATCTCCTTCGCCGAGGTGTCGACCCGGCCGTCGCGCACGACGCCGCTGCTGGTGAAGTCGTGGTCGAACTCGGCGTGGAAGTAGACGCGGTATTCGTTGGAGCCGCCGCAGAAACCGCCGCCGTCGCTGTAGCCGCTGATGGTGTTGCCGTCGATGGTCAGCGAGCCCTCGGCGTCGTTGAACGCCTTCGCCGCGTCGATCGACAGCGAGGCGGTCTCGCCCTCGGGATAGGTGAACCGCGCGACGCCGGCCCGCTGGGTCGCGGTCAGCTCGGTGCGCAGCCCGTTGTCGAAGGTGACGTCGTAGGCGCCGGGCGAGGCCGATTCGTTCTCGTGCGAGAACGGGTGGTCCTGCACCGGGGCGTCACCGAGCACCGGCAGGAACGGGATGTTGCCGAAGTCCCCGCACCCCGCGCCGGAGATGTGGGTGAGGCTGAACCCGCGGATCCGGTCGTCCTCGTACTGGTAGCCGCCGTGCTGGTACTCGGCGGTGTCCGGGCTCCACTGCATCATCCCGAACGGCGCGACCGCACCGGGGAAGGTGTTGCCCGCTCCCCCGCCGTGCCCGAAGTCGGGACCACCGGGCTTGGTGCCGGTGAACGGGTTGACGTACTGCGCCGGGTCTTCGACGCCGGGTGCGGCCGGGCCCGCGACGGCCGGGACCGCGGAGCCCGGCAGGGCCAGCGCGGTGACCAGCCCGACGGCGCCGGCCAGCAGCGATCGGCTCCGGCCGGACGTGCGTCTGCGCCTGGAGGTGCGCATCGTGCTCCTCTCCTCGGAGGTGGTGGTGCGGCGTGGTACGGAAACGAGCGGGAACGTCCGGCACCCCGATGCCGAAGGGGGACGCGGAATCGGAATTCCGCGCGGGAAGAAGGAGTTCCACGGACTTCTTCCGGCGCGCGAGCGGGAAATCGCGGACCGCATTCCGGCCGCGGATTCCCGATGGTCATCGAGGCGGGTTCGGCGGCGAGTGCGGCGGCAGGCGACCCGGCCGCGACGGCGACCCGGCCACCGGGAACGCCATGCGGAATCCGCGCAGGAGGCGGGAAGAACGGCCCGGATCGCGCACAGATCCCCCATGACAACGTTGTCCATCGCGGTGAGATCAACCGTACAGACCGGACTCGGCGGCGGCAATCATCCGCGTCCCGCGCGCCGCCCGGAGCAGCGGATTCCGGACGCGTTTCCATCCGTTCAGGGCAATGCGGGCGACCGCGCTCCCGTTTTTCCCAGAATGGAAGGGGATTTCCCGGGAATGGCGGTCAGCCGGGAAGGAGCTCGGCGACGAGCCGCTTGCCCAGTTCGATCGGTTCGGTGCCGCGGCTGAACTTGGACCCCGCGACCGCGCCGTCGTAGATCAGCCGGATCCGCTCGGCGGTCGCCTCGGGATCGGCGGCCCCGGACCGCCCGGCGAGGTCCACGAGCAGCTCGTGCAGCCAGGCGCGGTGCCGGTCGATGGCGGCGCGCGCCGGGTGCTGCGGATCGGGGAACTCGGTGGCGGCGTTGAGGTAGAGGCAACCGCGGAACCGGCGGTCCAGCGCGGCGCCGTGCGCGAGGTCGAACAGCGCCAGGACCTTCTCGCGCGGCGAGTCCAGTTCGGCGGCGGCCTTCTCCCACTTGCCGCGGTCGGCCTCGTCCTGGTCGTCGAGGTAGGCGGCGATGAGGCCGTCCTTGGAGCCGTAGGCGTGGTAGAGGCTGGCGCGCGCGACCCCGGCTTCGGCGAGCACCCGGTCGATGCCGACCGCGCGGATGCCCTCCCGCACGAACAGGGTTCCGGCCGCGTCCAGGAGTCGCTGGGCGGGAGCGGCTGCGCCGGATCGCGTGGTGGCCATGGACACAGCCTAACATCGATGGACAGAACGATCGGTCTAGGCCTAGGGTGGTGGCATGCCAGGTTCGGAGCTCGTGCGGCGGTTGCAGGTGGACCTGCTCCGCGTCGCCAGCGCGATCTGTCCCGCTCCCCTGGCCTGAACCCCCCTCTCGCGACATCGCGCGGACGACGTGAGCCGTCGTCCGCTGCCGCGCATCCCCCTGCCCGCACGGAGGCCCCGCCATGTCCTTGTTCCTGTACGAGATCGTGCCCGCCGACGACGCCCGCCAGCGGACCGAGCAGCTGCTCGCCGCCTTCGACACCGCCGCGCGCGAAGCGGGTGCCGAACTGATCGAATCGCAGGTCACCGGCGCGCGGGACCGGGTGTTCGCCGTGGTGGAGGCCGCGGACGACGCCGACCTCGCCACCCTCCGCGGCGAGCAGCTGCCCGAGGTCGCCGAGCTCTCCGGCCCGCACCTGGTCCGCCTGGTCGGCGCCGACCTCGCCGAGGTCAAGGCCGCCCGCCCCGAAGCCGGCTACCTCGTCGAGTGGGACTTCCCCGCCGACCTGGACATGGACACCTACCTGGCGAACAAGAAGGCCAAGGCGCCCAAGTACGCCGAGGTGCCCGAGGTGACGTTCCTGCGCACCTACGTGCGCGAGGACATGGCCAAGTGCCTGTGCCTCTACGACGCACCCGACGAGGGCGTGGTGCGCAAGGCGCGCGACGCCGTGAGCACGCCCATCGACCGGTTGCACACCTTGGACCGGGGCTGACATGACGGCCGCGCACACCGACCGGACCGGCGCGCCCGCGGACCACCCGGGCCGCGCCGAGATCGCCGAGCACTTCGCCGACCGCGCGGCGGCGCTCGACCGCGGCGACGCCGACGTGCGGCCCGGCCTGCGGTTCCTCGGGGAACGCGGGCTGCTGGAGCTCGGCGCGCCGGGCTGCGGCGGCGACCTCGCCACGATGCTGCTGCTCGTCGAGGACGTCGCGGCCGGCTGCCTGTCCTCGGCGTTCTCGCTGTGGGCGCAGCGGATGGTCGTCGAGTACGTGGCCCGCGGTCCCGCCGACGCGGCAGCGGCGCGGGAACTGGACGGGCTGCGCACCGGCTCGCGGATCGGCGTCACCGCGATGGCGCCCGCCATGAAGCACGTCGCCGGGATCGAACCGGTGCCGGTGCTGGCCGAGCGGACCGGCACCGGGGTGCGGTTGACCGGGCCGATCCGCTGGGCGTCGAACCTGTTCGACGACGCGCTCGTGGTGGTCCCCGCCCGGTTCGCCGACGGCGGCGGGCTGATCGCGGTGCTGCGCGTCGGCGACCCCGGGGTGACCGTCCACTCGGCACCCGAGCTGCTGGCGCTCGGTGCGACCGGCTCCTCGTCGGTGGCGCTGACCGAAGTGGACGTGCCGGCGGCGGACGTGCTCAGCACCGACCTGACCGGTTTCGTGCGCGCGGTCCGGCCGACGTTCCTGCTGGTGCAGAGCGCGTTCTGCGCCGGGCTCGCGGGCGCGTCCCGGCGGCAGGCGGCGACGGCGCTGGACGGGCTGAACGCCGAGTTCCGCCCGGACTTCGACGAGCTCGCCGCCGCGCACGATTCGGTGCGGTCCCGGCTGTTCGAGTTCGCCCGCGTCCCGCAGCGGCCCGCGGACCTGCTGCGGCTGCGGCTGGACGCGGCGCGCACGGCCGGTGCGGCGAGCAGGCTGGAAGCGGCGGTCACCGGTGGCCGCGGCTACGCCGCCACCAGCCCGACGAGCCGCAGGCTGCGCGAGGCCGCCTTCCTCCCGATCCAGGCCCCGACGGAAGGACAACTGCGGTGGGAACTGTCACGGTCCGCCTGAGCGGCGCGGAGAAGTCGTACCCGCCGCACCACCGCAAGGTCCTCGACGGACTGGACCTGGTGGTGCGGGACGGGGAGTTCGTGGTGCTGCTGGGCCCCAGCGGCTGCGGGAAGTCCACGCTGCTGCGGATCCTCGCCGGGCTCGAATCCCTCGACGGCGGCGCGCTGGAGTGGGCCGGTGGCGCGCGGCCGCCGATCGGCGCCGTGTTCCAGCAGCCGCACCTGATGCCGTGGCTGACCGTGCGGGACAACGTGCTGCTCGGCGGCCGCTACCGGACCAACCGGCCGCGGTTCTCGCCGGACTGGGCGGCGGGGCTGGTCGAGCGGCTGGGGCTCGCCGAACTCGCCGACTCCTACCCGGACCGGCTCTCCGGCGGGCAGGCGCAACGGGTCGCGGTCGCGCGGGCGGCGGCGATCGGCCCGGCGCTGCTGCTGCTCGACGAACCGTTCAGCGCGCTCGACCCGGCGGCGCGCGCCGACCTGCAGCGGTGGGTGCGGGCGAGCACCGACGACCTCGGGCTCACCTCGGTGCTGGTCACCCACGACGTGGACGAGGCGCTGCTGGTCGCCGACCGGATCGCGATGCTCGACGGAACCGGTGCGGTGGCGCGGGAATGGCCGAACTCCCCCGGTACCGCGGACGGCCCGCTGCGGGCGGAACTGCTCGCGCACTACCCGGCGAGCCCCGTCGCGGCGGGAGCGGCCCGATGAGTCCGCTGTGGTCGCGCCGGTCGCTGCTGCTGGGCGCCGGGGCGCTGGGCGCGGCCGCCGGGCTCGGCGCCGCCACCGACCTCGGGCTGAACGCGGCGCGGCACCGCGATGTCTCCTCCACCGCGTTGCGCATCGGCTACCTGCCGATCACCGACGCGGCACCGCTGCTGCTCGCGCACGGCAGCGGCCTGCTCGACGAGCACGGCACCGGTGCGGCGCGGCCGGTGAGGTTCCGCAGCTGGGCGTCGCTGGCCGAAGCGTTCCTCACCCGGCAGGTCGACGTGGTGCACCTGCTGATGCCGTTCGCGGTGCAGCTGCGGTACGCGATGGGCGCCGACTGCCGGGTGCTGGCCTGGAACCACACGAACGGCTCGGCGCTCACCGTGCGCCGCGACGTCGAGCGCGTCGAGCAGCTCGCCGGGCACAAGGTCGCCATCCCGTTCTGGTGGTCCATCCACAACATCGTGCTGCAGCGGATGCTGCGCGCCGCCGGGCTCACCCCGGTGGTGCGGCAGCAGCCCTCCGCCGCGGACGGCACGGTGGAACTGGTGGTGATGAGCCCTTCCGACATGGTCCCCGCGCTGGACGGCGGCTCCGTCGGCGGCTACATCGTGGCCGACCCGTTCAACGCGATCGCCGAGATCAAGGGCGTGGGGCGCATCCTGCGGTTCGTCGGCGACGTGTGGCGCGACCACGCCTGCTGCGTGGTGCTCGCGCACCAGGACCTGCTGGACACCGCACCGGGCCGGGTGCAGGGCCTGGTGGACGCGCTGGCGCTCACCCAGCTCGGCCTCGCCCGCGACCGGGCGGGCGGCGCGCGGGCGCTCACCGGCGGGAACTACCTGCCGCAGCCGCTGAAGGCGGTGTCGAAGGCGTTGCAGTATCCGGCGGCCCCCTACCCGCACGCGCTGCACCACCCGGCGTGGGCCGGGCAGCGCATCGGCTTCCAGCCGTTCCCGTTCCCCGGGTTCACCGCGGAACTCGTCGAATCGATGCGCACCACGGTCGTCGACGGCGACACCCGGTTCCTCGACGGCCTCCGCACCGACGAGGTGCACGGGCAGCTCGTCGACGACCGGTTCGTGCGCGGCAGCCTGCGCCGCCTCGGCGGACCGGCCGCGTTCGGCCTGCCCGGCTCCCTGACCCGCAGCGAAGAGGTGAACCCCGCATGACCACGCTCTCCCCGCGCGGCGCCGAGGACACGAGCCCCGCCCGGACCGACCGGCCGGGCCTCGCGCACCGGGCCGGGCCGCCGCTGGTGGCGGTGCTGGTGGCCGTCGCGGTGTGGTGGCTGGTGACCGACGTGCTCACCGGCGACCGGCTGCTCACGGCGTTCGCCCCGCAGCACGCGGTGCCCGCGATCGGCGACCTGCTGGCCAGGGGCGTGCTGCTGCCGGACGTGGCGGCCAGCCTGTGGCGGCTGCTGCTGGGCATGCTCATCGCCGCGGTCGTCGGCGTCCCGGTCGGGCTGCTGGTCGGGTCGCTGGACGTGGTGGAGCGGGCGACGCGGCCGGTGTTCCAGTTCCTGCGGATGATCTCGCCGCTGTCCTGGGCTCCGATCGCGGTGGCCGTGTTCGGCATCGGGCACCGGCCGGTGACGTTCCTGGTGGCGGCCGCGGCGGTGTGGCCGATCGTGCTCAACACCGCCGCCGGGGTGCACGCCGTCTCACCCGGTCACGTCCGGGTGGCGCGGTCGCTCGGCGCGACCCGGTTCGAGGTGCTCACCAGCGTGGTGCTGCCGACCGCCCGCACCCACGTGCTGACCGGGCTGCGGCTGGCGCTCGGGATCGCGTGGGTGGTGCTGGTGCCCGCGGAGATGCTCGGCGTGGATTCCGGGCTGGGGTACCAGATCCTCAACTCCCGCGACCAGCTCGCCTACGACCAGGTGATGGCGGTGATCCTGGTGATCGGCGTCCTCGGCTACCTCCTCGACGCCCTCGCCCGCACGCTGCTGCGCCCGCGGCGGTGAGCGCGGACCCGCCGCGCGCGTGATCACCGCCGCGCCCCGTGGGACGATCTCGGCGTGGTGAACGTCGCGCGTCGCGCTTCGTCGTGGCTGGTTCCCGCCTTGGTCGTGCTGCTGGCCGCCGGGGCGGGTCTCGGGCTCGCCAGGGTCGATTCCGGTGTGGTGCGCACGAGCGCCGTCGTCGACGGCGTGCCGGTCGACCTGGTGCGCCCCGCCGCGTCGGCCGGGTCCGCTCCGGGAGTGGTGGTGGCGCACGGGCACGCCGCGAGCCGCCGCCTGATGGCCGACTGGGGGACGACGCTGGCGCGGTCCGGGTTCGTCGTCGCGCTGCCGGACTTCGCCGGGCACGGGGCGAATCCGGCGCCGCTGCCCGACGGACCGGAGCGGGAGGTGCGGCTGGCGGCGGACCTCGATGCGGCCGTCGGTCTGCTGCGGCGGACGCCCGGAGTCGATCCGGAGCGGATCGGGCTGGTCGGCCATTCCATGGGGGCCGGTGCGGTGCACCGGTACGCGGCGGAGCATCCCGGGATCGCCGCGACGGTGGCCGTGTCGCTGCCCGGCTCCGATATCCCACCGGACCCGGCGCTGCCCGCGGACCTGCTGCTGCTCACCGGGCAGTTCGAGTTCCCGGTGTTCCACCGCGCGGCCGAGCAGGCCCTGCGCGCCGGGCGCCCCGACGCGGTGTGGGGCGCGCCCGCCGATCCGGCGCGGGAGAACGCCCGGCGGGGCGGCACCGTCGCGGGCGCCGAGCACCTCGCGATCCTCTTCGCGCCGCGGGCCCACGCGGCGGCGGCGCGCTGGCTGCAGGACTCGCTGCACGTGTCCGCGCCGGTGCGGGTCGCGGCGGGCGAGCGGTTGTGGCCCGCGGTCCTGCTGTGGGCCGCGTTCGCGATCGGTTTCCTGCCCTTCGCGCGCCGGCTGTTCGGCTCGGCGAGACCGGAACCGGAGCCGGGGTCGGGGTCGGGGTCGGCGCCGTCGGTGCCCGCGGTCGCCGCCGCGGTCGTGGCCGGGCTCGTGCTCGCCGCGGCGGGCTCGGTGCTGGCGCCGGGTGGCTGGTCCCCGCTGGCGGTGGGCGGCGAGATCGGGTTGTTCCTCGTCCTGTTCGGGCTCGGGAGCTGCGCGGTGCTGGGCCGAGGCGCCCGCAGCGCGCACGACGTCCGAGATGCCCGAGGCGTCCGATGTGGAGGGTCCGGTGCGGCCTGGCGGCCGGCGGCGGTCATCTGCTGCGCGCTGCTCGCCGTGGCCGCGCCCATCGGGATCGCGCTGGCCGAGCCGGTGCCGCACGGTGCGCGCTGGTGGTGGACCCCGCTGGTCGTCGTCGCCTGCGGAATCGCCTGCGCCGCAGCGGAGTTCGCGGCCCGCGGACGGACCGGCCCGCGGCAGGACGCGGTGCGGGCGGCGGTGCTGGTCGCCGCGCTGCTCGGGGTCGGGGTGTGCGCGGTCGCGGGAGTGCTGCCGAGCTTCGTGCTGCTGATCGCGCCGCTGCTGGGGGCGCTGCTGCTCTGGCACCTCGCGTGGGCGGCGGTGCTCGCCCGGACCGGTGCCGCGTGGTGGCTGCCCGCCGTCGTCGGCGGCGTGCTGCTCGGCTGGCCGCTGGCCGCCGTCAGCCCGCTCGGCTGAGCACCGGACGCGGCTCAGCGCCGCAGCGCCGCGCGGGAGAGCCGGTTGCCGACGAACTGGGCCGCCTGCACCAGCACGATGATGATCAGCACTGCGATGGCGGTGATCGTCCAGTCGAAGCGCTGGTATCCGTAGGTGATCGCGAAGTCGCCGAGCCCGCCACCGCCGACCGCCCCGGCCACCGCCGTCATGTCCACGACCGCGACGAACACGAAGGTGTAGCCGAGGATCAGCGGCGCCAGCGCCTCCGGCACCAGCAGCGTGCCGATGATCCGCAGCGGACTCGCCCCCATCGCCCGCGCCGCCTCGATCACGCCGGGGTCGATGCCGACGAGGTTCTGCTCCACGATGCGGGAGATCCCGAACGTCGCGGCCACGACCAGCGCGAACGTCGCCGCCGGGGTGCCGAGCGTGGTGCCGACGACGGCCAGCGTCACGGGACCGATCGCGGTGATGAAGATGATGAACGGGATCGGCCGGATGATGTTCACCAGCAGGTTGAGCGCGGTGAACACCGCGCGGTTCGCGAGCAGGCCGCCTGCCCTGGTGGTGTGCAGCAGGATTCCCAGCACCAGCCCGAGGAATCCGCCGACGAGCATCGTCACCAGCACCATCCCGATGGTCTGGGCGACGGAGCTCAGCAGCACCGGTCCGATGGTGTCCCAGTCGATGTTCACGCCGCGAGCTCCTCCACGTCGGTGACCGCGCGCAGGGCGGCGATCAGCGCGTCCACGTCCTCGTCCGCGCCGGCGAGCTCCAAGGTGAGCCTGCCGAACGCGTCGCCGCCGAGTTCCTCGACGCCGCCGTGCACGACCTCGAACCGAACCCGGTGCTCGGCGAGGGCCGCCGAGAGCACCGCGCCGACCCGCTGCTCGCCGCCGATCCGGGCGGTCACCAGCCGGCCGGGATTCCTGGCCCGCAGCCGCGCCAGCTCGGCGTCGCTGGGCCGATCGGGCAGGACGGTGCGCACGAACCGCCGCGTGGTCTCCGCCGCCGGGTTCGCGAACACGTCCGCCACCCGGCCCTGCTCGACGAGCCTGCCCGCGTCGAGCACCGCGACCCGATCGGCGATCCGCCGCACCACGTCCATCTCGTGGGTGATCACCACGATCGTGACGCCCAGCTCGGCGTTGATCCGCCCGAGCAGGTCCAGCACTTCCCCGGTGGTCTCCGGGTCGAGCGCGCTGGTGGCCTCGTCGGCGAGCAGGATCTCCGGGTTCGTCGCCAGCGCGCGGGCGATCCCGATGCGCTGCTGCTGGCCCCCGGACAGCTGGTCCGGGTAGTGCCACGCCTTGTCCAGCAGGCCGACGAACCGCAGCAGCTCCGCGACCCGCTCCTCGCACCGGGCCGGATCCCAGCCCGCGACCTTCAACGGGTAGGCCACGTTGCCGAACGCGGTCCGGGAACGCAGCAGGTTGAACTGCTGGAAGACCATGCCGATGCCGCGCCGGACCTGCCGCAGCCGCCGTTCGGGCAGGCCGGTGATGTCGGTGCCGCCGACCAGCACGGTCCCCGAGTCGGCCCGCTCCAGCGCGTTGATCAGCCGCACGAGCGTGCTCTTGCCTGCGCCCGAGTGCCCGATCACCGCGAACACCTCCCCGGATTCGACGGACAGGTCGATGCCCTCCAGCGCGGTGACAGCCCGGGAGCCTGAACCGAACGTCTTGCCGACGCCGCGGAACTCGATGAGCGGGCTCACCGGTCGCCCGCCGCGCGCACCTCGTCGGTCAGCTCCGCCAGGATCGCCCGCAGCTCCGCCGGGGAGCGCCGCACCGGCACCGCGGTGCCGCGGGAATCCGCGGCCACCTGGCCGGCGACCCGTTCGTCCCGGTACAACTCCACGAGCTTCGCGTACGTCGGGTCGTCGGCGTCCTCGGCGCGGGTGACGAACACGTTGGTGTAAGGCTGCGCGGCGGGCCCGGCCGGGTCGTCGCCGAACAGCGCGCGGGACGGGTCGAGGTCCGCGTCCAGGGCGTAGTTGTTGTTCACGACCGCCGCATAGGCCGACGGCAACGAGGCCACCGTCTGCGCCGCGTCCACCGGCAGCACGCGCACCTTCGACGCGGCCGCGTCGATCTCGGCGACGGTCGACAGCGGGTTTCCCCCGCCCCGCAACGAGATCAGCCCGGCCTGCTGGAGCACCAGCAGCGCCCGCGCCTGGTTCGTCGCGTCGTTCGGGATGGTGACGGTGCCGCCGGCCGGGATGTCGGCGAGGTCGGCGTGCCGCCGGGAGTACAGGTTCAGCGGGACGACGGAGGTGGAGCCGATCGGGGTGAGGGTGTCGCCCGTCGCCGCGTTGTGATCGGCGAGGAACAGCAGGTGCTGGAACAGGTTCACGTCGATCTGGCCCTGCGCGAGCGCCGGGTTCGCCTGGTTGTAGTCGCTGAAGGCGACGGTGCGCAGGTCGATCCCGTGCTCGGCGGCGAGCTGCCGGAACGTCGTCCAGTACTCCTTGCTCGCGTCCGTGGCCCCGATGCGCACCGTGATCCGGCCGTCCGCCCCGTCGGATCCCGCCGTGCCGAGCGCGGCGAACACCGCACCGGCGATCAGCACCACGACGAGTGCGAGGCCCGCCACCAGCAACCCCCGGCGACTCCGCCGCGGCTTCTCCGGCAGTTCGTCTGCGGCTCTTGCGGACATGGTGGACCTCCCAGTGGGCGTGCGCGGGCCTCCGCGGCGAGATGCCGCAACGATGCACCGGAGCCCGGCCTCCGCGGAAACCGTGCCAGGATCTGGAATCACAGGCCGCCCCCTTGCCCGCGCGGCCGCAGGTGTGCTGGGCGCCGTCCGCGGCGCCGGGCCGCCGGGTGCGCGCAGGTGATCTGCGCGGACCGATCGCGCGCCCCCGCCCTCCGGCGATCACCACCGGCCTGACGATCCACTGTGGACGTTTCGGATCGACCTGGTCCGTCCCGGGATTCGGGACGCGTTGCCCGACCCGAGGAGCAGTGCCTACGTTGCACGCCGTGCTGAAGCAGGATGGAAGACCACGGGACACCTCCGGACCGGCCGGGGCCGGCGCCGCGAACCGGGTGCTGAGCGCGCTGCGCCCGTTGAGCGGCCCGCTGCTGGGGCTCGGCGCCGTCGTGGTGCTGGTGCTGGTGTGGCAGCTCGTCGCCGTGCTCCGGATCTGGCCCGAGCAGATCGTGCCCGCGCCCGCCCAGGTGTGGGCGCAGCTGCTGTCCACCAGCGACGCCGGCAACGGCCAGTCCGGTTACGCCGGCTACACGCTGCTGGAACGCCTCGCGGTGAGCCTGCGCAGGCTGGCCTACGGAGTCGGGTACGGCGTCCTGATCGGCATCGTCCTCGGCCTGGTGATGGGTCTGGTCCGGCCGGTGCGGGTGATGCTGGAGCCGCTGGTCACCTTCATCCGCGCGCTGCCGCCGCTGGCCTACCTGAGCCTGCTGGTCATCTGGTTCGGCATCGACGAGGAACCCAAGGTGTACCTGCTGATGGTGGCCTCGTTCCCGCCCGTGGCCGTGGCGACCGCAGCCGCGGTCACCGGGGTCGGCAAGCAGTACGTGGAGGCCGCCGAAGCACTCGGCGCGAACCGGGCGCAGGTGATCGCCTCGGTGATCCTGCCCGCGTCGGTGCCCGAGATCCTCACCGGCGTCCGGCTGGCCGTCGGCATCGCCTACGGGTCGGTGGTGGCCGCGGAGACCGTGAACGGCGCCGACGGGCTCGGCGGCATGGTGCTCAACGCCCAGCGCTACAACCAGACCGCCGTGGTGATCCTCGGCCTGTTCGTCATCGGCATCACCGGCCTCGTCATCGACCTGCTGATCGTCGCGGTCCGCCAGTCGCTGTCCCCGTGGCGCAGCCGCGTCTGACCACCCCCGTGAGAGGAGAACCCGTGCACCGGTTCAGCAGGCGCGCCGCGCTCGGCCTGTTCGGCGCCGCCGCGGCCGTCCCCGCGCTCAGCGCGTGCGGCGTCGGCGGCGAGTCCGAGGAGGAGAAGGCCCGCGAGGTCCGCATCGCCTACCAGAACTTCGCCGACAGCACCCTGCTCGTCAAGGAGCAGCGCACCCTGGAGCAGCGGTTCCCGGACCACGAGTTCCAGTGGACCGCGTTCGACTCCGGCGCGAGCATCAACACCGCGTTCCTCAGCGGGGCGCTGGACATCGCCGTCATCGGCAGCAGTCCCGCCGCGCAGGCGCTCAGCCCGCCGCTGGCCGTGCCGTACCAGGTGATCCAGCTGCTCAACGTGATCGGCAGCAGCGAGGCGCTGGTGGTGCGCGGCGACCGCGGCATCCGCGCGATCCCGGACCTGACCGGGCGCAAGGTCGCCGCTCCGTTCAGCTCCACCGCGCACTACAGCCTGCTCGCCGCGCTGCGGCAGCACGGCGTCGACCCGGGCGGGGTCGACATCGTCGACCTGGAACCGCAGAACATCCAGGCGGCGTGGGAGCGCGGCGACCTCGACGGCGCCTACCTGTGGACGCCGACGCTCACCGCGTTGCGGCGCAACGGCACGGTGCTGGTGGACAGCGCGCAGCTCGCCGCGGCGGGCGAGCCCACGCTCACCTTCGCCGTCGCCGCACGGGAATTCCTCGACCGCAGCCCCGACGTCGCCCAGGGTTGGCTGGACGCCACCGACGCGGCGATCCGGCAGATCCGCACCGATCCCAGGCCGGTCGCCGAGGCGGTGAGCAGGCAGCTCGGCAGCAGCGTGGACGACGCGCTGGGCCAGCTGCGGCAGAACATCTACCTCGACCTGGAACAGCAGCGCGGCCCCGAGTACTTCGGCAGCCCGCAGGCGCCCGGCGAGCTCGCCGCGCGGCTGCGCGCCACCGCCGGATTCCTGCTGGCGCAGCAGAAGATCGACGCCCTGCCCGACCTCGCGACCTTCCAGCGAGCCCTGCGCATCCCGGAGCCCGCTCATGCCTGATGAACCCCTCGTCGAGATCACCGGAGCCACCCGCTCCTACGGGCGCGGCGCGAACGCCGTCACCGCGCTCGGGCCGCTGGACCTGCGCGTCGAACGCGGCGAGTTCGTGGTGATCGTGGGCCCGTCCGGGTCCGGCAAGAGCACGCTGCTGCGGCTGGTCGCCGGTTTCGAACGGCCCAGCACCGGCACCGTCGCCCTCGACGGGCGCGCCCCGGTGCCCGGCCGCGACGTGGGCGTGGTGTTCCAGCAACCCCGGTTGTTCCCGTGGCACTCGGTCGCGGGGAACCTGGACGCGGCGCTGCGCTGGGCGGGGGTGCCGCGCGGGCAGCGGGCGCAGCGGCGCGCGGAGCTGTTGGAACGCGTGGGGCTCGCCGAGATCGGCGGGCGGCGCGTCTGGGAGATCTCCGGCGGCCAGCAGCAGCGGGTCGCCATCGCCCGCGCCCTCGCCGGGCGGCCGGGCCTGCTGCTGCTCGACGAACCGTTCGCGGCGCTGGACGCGCTCACCCGGGAACGCCTGCAGGAGGACCTGCGCTCGCTGACCGACGACGCCGAGCAGGGCGCCGTGTTCGTGACGCACAGCGTCGACGAAGCGGTCTTCCTCGCCAGCAGGGTGATCGTGCTGAGCAACCGGCCGGGCCGGGTCGAGCTGGACCTGCCGGTTCCGCTGCCGCGCAGCGGGATTCCCGCCGACGAGCTGCGCGCCTCGGCCGAGTTCGCCCGGCTGCGCGGCGAGGTCTCCACCGCCGTCCGCGCCGCGCTCCAGCCCGCCTGAGCCGCGACCTGCCGCAGCGGAACGGCCCGACCGGACGCGGTGGTCGATCGGGCCGTTCAGCTCGCTGGTCCGCCGCTCCGGCGGGTGCGGATCACACGACGCCGAGGGACAGCATCGCGTCCGCGACCTGGGTGAAGCCCGCGATGTTGGCGCCCACGATGTAGTTGCCGGGGGCGTCGTACTCGTCGGCGGTCTGCAGGCAGCGGTCGTGGATACCGCGCATGATCTCGGCGAGGCGCTGCTCGGTGTGCTCGAACGTCCACGAGTCCCGCGAGGCGTTCTGCTGCATCTCCAGCGCGGAGGTCGCGACGCCGCCCGCGTTCGCCGCCTTGCCGGGCGCGAACTTCACGCCGGCGTCGTTCAGGAACTTGATGGCCTCCGGCGTGGTGGGCATGTTCGCGCCCTCCGCGACGATCTTGCAGCCGTTGCGGACCAGTTCGGCCGCGTGGTCGGCGTCCAGCTCGTTCTGGGTGGCGCAGGGCAGCGCGATGTCGCACGGCACGTCCCAGGCCGCACCGCCGGAGATGAAGCGGACGCCGTCGCCGCGGGCGGTGGCGTACTCGTCGATGCGGGCGCGCCGCACCTCCTTGATCTCCTGCAGCAGCGTGACGTCGACGCCCTTCTCGTCCACCACGTACCCGCTGGAGTCCGAACAGGCCACGACGGTGCCGCCGAGCTGGTGCACCTTCTCGATGGCGTACTGCGCGACGTTGCCCGAACCGGACACGACGACCTTCTTGCCGTCGAAGGAATCCCCGGACGTCTTCAGGATCTCGTCCACGAAGAACACCGTGCCGTAGCCGGTGGCCTCCGGACGCACCTGGGAACCACCCCAGCTGAGGCCCTTGCCGGTGAGCACCCCGGACTCGTAGCGGTTGGTGATCCGCTTGTACTGGCCGAACAGGTAGCCGATCTCCCGGCCGCCGACCCCGGTGTCCCCGGCGGGAACGTCGGTGTACTCGCCGATGTGCCGGTACAGCTCGGTCATGAACGACTGGCAGAACCGCATGACCTCGCCGTCGGAGCGGCCCTTCGGGTCGAAGTCGGAACCGCCCTTGCCGCCGCCGATCGGCATGCCGGTCAGCGAGTTCTTGAAGATCTGCTCGAAACCGAGGAACTTCACGATGCCCAGGTAGACGCTGGGGTGGAACCGCAGGCCGCCCTTGTACGGCCCGAGCGCGGAGTTGAACTCGACGCGGAACCCGCGGTTGATCTGCACCGAACCCTTGTCGTCCACCCACGGCACCCGGAAGATGATCTGCCGTTCCGGCTCGCACAGGCGGCGGATGACCTCGGCGTCGGTGTACTCGGGGTGCTTGGCGACGACCGGGCGGAGGCTGTCGAGGACTTCGTGCACCGCCTGGTGGAACTCGTCCTCCCCGGGGTTGCGGTGCAGCACCTCGTCGTAGATGTCCTGAAGCTTCTCGTCGAGATTCGCCACAGCTCGCTCCTCCAACTCGTGATCGCCCGGCGCGCGGGGGTCCGCACCGGTGCGCCACCCGGTGGGCCCGGCCCGCTGCCAGCCTCGGTATCGCGGCGGCCCGACCCGCCGCCGCAGACCTTATCCCGGCCCTCACGCCGCGAACGGCATCCGGAACCGACCGCCGAAACATGCCCGAAACACGCCGGAAACACGATTCCGCGGCGCTCGCACTACCTCGGGTCGGCGAAAAACCGGCGGACACGCGGGTTTCCGGCGGGTTTCGGGCCGGTTGCCCAGCTTCGCACGAGCACGCACCCGTGTCACCGGGCGCGGAGTCGCGAGTCGCGGACCGTTTTCCCGGTGGCATTGCTCACGAGTGGCCCTGCTCACAGTGGAACGGGTCCGCCGGACGTCCCGGCGGACCCGTTCGCGGGCCGGTCGTTCAGCCGATCGGAGCCGGTTCCGGTGGCGCCGGGGAGCGGCGGCGCACCGCGGCGGCCACCCCCAGCACGAGCAGGTTCACCGCCAGGCCGGTGAGCCCCGAGTTCACGCCGAACGGGTTCACCTGCAGCACCGCGGACACCAGCACCACGCACTCCCCCGCGACGAGACCCGCCAGCACCGCCGAGGACCGCACCGGCACCGGTTCCCGCAGCGCCAGCAGGTTCGCGGGCGCCAGCTGGATCATGCCGCTGTAGGTCAGCAGGTACAGGTTCGCCATCAGGTCCGGGCGGCCCAACGTCAACGCCAGCACCAGCACCGAGACCACGGCCGCGGTGATCCGGCTCGCCCGCAGCCGCGCGCCCTCCGCCATGCCGGACGGCACCAGGTTGCTCGACACCAGCGTCGCCACGCAGATCAGCCCGCCCGCCGCGGGCACCATCGCGCAGGCCGCGCCGCCGATGAGCACCACCGCCAGCAGCGGGGCCGGCAACGTGCGCTGCGCCAGCTCCAGCAGCGCCGCGTTCTCCGCGCCGGCCGGGGTGGTCGCGTCGGCGACCGCGTAGAAGCCGACCAGCACCGGGATCGCCACCGCCACCGTGTACAGCGGCAGGAACACGTGGTTCGACGCCACCGCCTTCGACGAGCGCCCCGACAGCACCGCGGGCCAGCTCGACGGCAGCGTCATCGCCCCGAAACCGGCCGCGCTGACCAGGATGCTCGACACGTACCAGGCGGTGCCGTAGGAACCCGCGGGCTGGATCGTCAGCAGTTCCCGCGCGCCCCGGAACACGGCGGTGAACAGCCCGTCCTCCGGCTGCCGCGCCAGCAGCACGCCGCCGGCGATCACCAGCAGCGCCACCACCATCAGCACGTCCTTCAGGTACGAGGTCGCCGCCACCCCGTGCAACCCGGACCACAGCACGAACAGCAGCACCAGCAGCATCGCCACCACGACGCTCGCCGTGCCGGTCCGCTCGTCACCGGTCATGAACGACACGATCGTGCCCAGCCCCACCAGCTGCACCTGGATGACCGGCATGAAGAACACGATCGCCAGCACCGCAGTCAGCCCGCCCAGCACGGGGCTGCGGAACCGGTGGCGCAGGTAGTCCGAGTTCGTCCGGTACCCGTGGCGCTTGCCCAGCCGCCACACCAGCGGCGCCACCAGGAACATCCCGACGTAGCCGAGCACCAGGTACGAGGGCATGTACATCGCGGCCACGCCACCGCCGAGCACCAGCCCGGAGATGCCGAGGAACGTGAAGGTCGTGAAGATCTCCCCGGCCTGCAGGAAGAACGTGGCCACCGCGCCGAAGCGGCGGCCCCCGACGGTCCAGGCGGCCAGGTCGAAGCCGCCGCCGCGCCTGCCGAGCAGGCCGACGACGGCGATCAGCACCAGGCCGAGCAGCGCGGTCGCCATCACGGTGCGTCCACCTCCCCGGCGCTCTCCGCGACCGGGCCCACCGGGTCGTCGCCGGAGATCAGCCCGGCCCGCTCCTCGCGCCGCAGCACCCACGCCAGCAGCAGGCTGGTCAGCACGCACCAGCCGCACACCCACACCACCACCGACGGCAGCCCGAACCAGGGCGCCGGGGTGTTGACGAAGGGGAAGAAGGGGGTGCCCAGCAGCGCGATCACCGGTAGCACCAGCACCGCGTGGAAGGGCCGCAGCGCTCCCCGCGCGCCGCGTGGACCGGGCCTCGGCGGCCCGCTCCGCTCTCGTCCGCTCATGTCAGCCTCCTGCGCAGGTGGCCGTCTCCGCCCGCGGTCGTCGCGGGTCGAGCAGCGCACCGTGCGCCGGACACGCTAACCGCCCGCCGCCCGGAGCGGTGCGGGTGAGCGCGGGGTCACCCGGGGCGGGTCAGCTCGGCGGCACCGGGGTGACCAGGGTGCCCTCGGCCAGGAAGCGCTCCAGGTTGCGGAAGGTCAGCTCGCCCATCGCCTCGCGGGTTTCGCGCGTGGCGCTGGCGATGTGCGGCAGCAGCACCACGTCGTCCCGGTCCAGCAGCGCGGCGGGCACGTTCGGCTCGTCGGCGAACACGTCCAGCGCGGCGCCCGCGAGCCTGCCCTCGACCAGCGCCGAGACCAGCGCGGGTTCGTCCACGACGCTGCCGCGGGCGATGTTCACCAGGTAGCCGCGCGGTCCGAGCTCGGCCAGCACCTCCGCCGAGACCAGGCCGCTGGTCCCCGCTCCCCCGGCGGTCGCGATGACCAGCACGTCCACCCCGGCGGCCAGCTCCCGCGCCGACCCGGCGTACCGGTAGCCGACGCCGTCGACGGGACGCCGCGAGTGGTAGGAGATCTCGGCGCCGAACCCCTCCAGCCGCCGCGCGATGGCGCGGCCGATGCGGCCGAGCCCGAGGACGCCGACGCGCTTGCCGCTGACCTTGGTGCGCAACCCGAAACCGCCGGGCACCCATTCGCCGCGCCGCACGTAGCGGTCGGCGGCGGACAGCCCGCGCAGCACGTCGATCAGCCCGCCCACCGCGAGGTCCGCGACGCAGTCGGTGAGCACGTCGGGGGTGTTGCTGACGTCGATGCCGCGGGCGCGGGCGCGGGCCACGTCGGTCCGCTCGTAGCCGACTCCGAAGTGGACGATCGCGCCGAGCTTCGGCAGCGCGTCCATCAGCTCGTCGCTCACCCCGTAGCGCGCGCTGGTCACCGCGGCGACCACGTCGGCGCCGCGCTCGGCGAGGCAGGCGGCCGGATCGGGCTGCTCGTGCAACCGCAGCACGTCGTAGCGCGCGGCCATCTCCTGCTCCAGCGACGGCAGCAGCTCGCAGACCTGGAGGACGGTGCCGGACGGGGCGGACTGGGGCATGCGGGGGTTCCTCCTGCGGCGGGGTGGGGGCTGCTCGCAGCCTAGGCCTGCGCCGATGCCGCTTCCAACACCGATCCGGCATCCGCCGATGCCTTTTCCGACTCGGCCGCGGAGCACCGGCGCACGGCCGTCCGGTGCGGTGCCGGTCGCGCTCGCTGCGCGGCGGAAGCGGCCGCGGGGGGGGGCCCGGGGGGGGGGGGGGCGCGCGGCCCCCCCCCCCGCCCCCCCCGGCGGCCCCCCGGTGGGGGGGACCGGGGGGTGGGGGTGCGGGGGGGGGGCCGGGGGCGCGCGGGGGGGGGCGAAAGGGGCCGCGGCGGTGCGCCGGGCCGGGCGCGAGACGCGCGGCCACCACCCGCTCACCGCCTGACGGCACCCGGTTCGGGAGAACCTGGTCGTGTGGATCTTCCGCGTGCGCGGTGGCACGAGCGGGTGAACCGATCTTCGCGGGCGTCAGAGCAGGCCGCTCCCGGCCGACGTAGGGGGTGATCGTCCCCCCCACCTCGCAGGAGGTCCGCGTGCACACCGATCCGCTTCGCACGTGCCGGCACCAGGTCCGCGCCCACCACCGGGAGACCCCCGTCGCGATCATCGGCGCCGGGCCCGGTGGGCTCGCCGTCGCGGCCGAGCTGGCCCGCCGCGGCATCGCGGCCACCGTGTTCGAGCGCGGCCCGCAGGTCGGGGCGAACTGGCGCCACCACTACGACCACCTGCGGCTGCACACCGCGCGCTCGCTGTCCCGGCTGCCGGGGATGCGCATCCCGCGCCGCTTCGGGCGGTGGGTCGCCCGGGCGGACCTGGTGCGCTACCTGGAGGACTACGCCCAGCGGCACGAGCTGGACGTCCGGCCGAACACCACCGTGGAGCGGGTGTGGCCCGCGGAGCGGATCGGCGGGGAGCGCTGCTGGCGGCTGCGGGCCGGTGGCGAGACCACGACGGCGCGGGCGGTGGTCATCGCGACCGGGCTCGCCCACACCCCGCACATCCCGGACTGGCCGGGGCTGGACGGGTTCTCCGGGCTGCTGCTGCACTCCGCGCGCTACCGGAACCCGGACCGGCACCTCGGGCGCGACGTCCTCGTCGTCGGCGGCGGCAACAGCGGCGCCGAGATCGCGACGGCCCTCGCCCAGCACGGCGCCACCCGGGTCTGGTGGTCGGTGCGCACCCCACCGACCATCGTGCCCGCCGCGGCGGACCGGTGGCAGCGGCTGGGGGTGCTGCTCGCGAAGGCGCCGACCTCCGCCGCCGACCTGCTGACCCGGACGTTCGCCCGAGCTCAGCTCCCGGACCTGCGCGGGCACGGGCTGCCGCGCCCGCAGGAAGGGCTCTACGCGCGGATCCGGCGGGACGGGAGCAGCCCGGTGCACGACCGCGGCATCGTCGAAGCCGTCCGGAAGGGACGCGTGCAGCCGGTCCCGGCGGTGGCGAGCGTGGACCGCAGTCAGGTGGTGCTCGCCGACGGCAGCCGCATCCGGCCGGACCACGTCATCGCCGCCACCGGCTACCGGACCGGGCTGGCCCGGTTGGTGGGGCCGGACGTGCTGTCGACGCCGCAGGACCTGCCCGCGGCGCCGGAGCTCACCGAAGCACCGGACCTGCACTTCCTCGGCTTCACCAACCACCCGGCAGGGCACCTGCACCGGATCGCCGCCGAAGCGCGCGCCACCGCCAAGCTCATCGCCCGGCGGCAGCGACACGCCGGTGCCCGCACCTCCGGCGAACCGGAATGCGACTGCGCGCAACGGGTTTCCGACCTGGCCGGGTGAGCATGCAGTTCCGCCACCGCCCGTGCCGCGTCCGAGCGCCTGCCAGCAGCGCCGCACCGGACGGTTCGGCGGCCTGCCACCCGCCAGCCCGACAGGGGCGCCGCCACCCGAGTGCTGCGCAACACGAGTCGCTATCCGTCCCGCCGAGCAGAACGAGTCAGAACACCACCACCGAACGGAGGACCTCTCCGTCGTGCATCTTGGTGAAGGCGGACTCGACCTGGTCCAACGAGATC